>DAORDI010000005.1:12204-52648 GCA_035345895.1 Leptospiraceae bacterium | reverse complement strand
ACGACTTGGTGAGTTACGGGGTTTTTGGACTTCTGGATGCAATTGAGAAGTTTGATCCTGCCCGCGAAATTAAGTTCAAGACTTATGCGATGACCAGGATACGAGGAAGCATTTTTGATGAACTTCGTTCCGTTGACTGGATTCCCAGATCTATCCGTCAAAAGGCAAAGCAGCTCGAGCAGATTATCGGAATGCTTGAAAACAAGGAAGGCCAGAACGTCGAGGATGAGCAGATCGCGAAAGAACTTGGTCTGAGTATGGAAGAATATTCCTCCCTTCTTACAAAGATTTCAGGCACCTCCCTGGTTTCATTGAATGATATCTGGTTTCTAGGAGATGAAAATGATGAGGTTTCCTTTATGGAAACACTTGAGTCTCCTGCCAATATGAATCCGGACGTCATCATCGAAAAAGAAGAGATTAAAAACGTTATTGTAGAAGCAATCAAAACCCTGCCTGAAAAAGAAAAGAAAGTCATTGTACTTTACTATTATGAGGACCTGACCCTCAAGGAAATTGGAGAAGTTCTGGAAGTTACTGAATCTCGAATTTCTCAGCTTCACACGAAAGCGGTGATGCGGCTCAGAAGCAAGCTGGGCAAAATGAAATCTGTAGTCTCCAGAAAATAATATAATTATATGAGCATTAGATCGGAATTAAGAGAATGGAAGGAATATATTCCTATTCCAAGAAGGGAGGTTTTTTACCATATCCTGCTCCTGATCGACTGCGTGCTCATTTTTTTCCGAATTTCTTATGAAACTCTCATCCCTGACAGGGTGAACTATGGACTTCTTGGGTTCGATTTCATCGTTTCCGCCGTCTGGGCATTTGCCTTTTACGGAAAAGTCCGAAAAAAAGATGATAAGTGGAACTATATTAAAGACCGATGGTATCATATTGCCGGACTCGTCCCTTTTCCCATATTCCGTCTCCTTCTGCTTCTTTCCACACTGAAGCTGATTATTCTGGTGTACAAGTTCATCAGAAGAGGTGAAAAGAACAGAGATGAATTTCTGGACAGAGAACTTCATTTCCGCTTTCAGGATATTATCGTTGATACGATCTCTGATGCAATATTTCTGCGTTCTCTGCAGAGAGTTGAGGAAGTGGTGCAGAGAATGGAATTTGCAAAAATCTCAAGAGAGATTATGAATTCTCACAGAAGTGAAATACAGAAGATGGTTTCAGATTCTCTGAATACTAAGCCTTTTATGAAACAGCTGAATGCAATGCCTTTTTTTGCGGGACTGACTTCTCAGCTGAGCAGGGACATCACTGAAATTATGATTGAGACTATGGAAAATGAAGTTCTCGGCAAAATTACGAAAGATATGAATCTTTATGTTCTGAAAGAAATGGACAATCATGTCAGACAACTGGATCTCGACCGAATTACTGACTCACCGGAAAACACCTGAAACTGCATTCGGGTTTCCATTTTTCTTCAATGATATAGTCTGATTTCAGTCTGGAAAAAATAATGCTGTTTTCAAATGAGTCAGTCTGCGGAATGAATTTTTCTTCTGCAAAGTTTCTGTATTTCAGATTGTTTTTCCTGTCCGGAAATGTTTTCTGAATCAGTTTCAGGGCCTTGTCTGCCGATTCAGCAAATACTAAATGAAAATCAGATGAAACATCATTGTAAGAACTGTTTCTTTCTGAAAACAGAAACAGTGAACCGTTTGCCGTACTGATTTTTTCCGAGTGGTTTAAATACAGAATTTTTTCCGAGGAAAATTCTTTCAAACAGGATACATAAATGTACGGATCATTTCTGAATCTGTTCTGCATTTTTCCGACTGCAGTAATATTCCATTTGGGTTCTTTTTTCGACAGATGAGAATAAACTGAATCATGGACTAGGCTGACAGCATCTTCTGCAGATTTTGCACGGAGAAAGTGAAAGTCTTTTTTAACATTCGGACTTTTCTCTGTAAGCATATAATAAGTGAGCTCATTTGAGTAAAGATAAGCAGAAAGACCGATGATGGATTCCAGTTCCAGCTGAAAACTCATCAGTGTTTTGGGAAATACACAGTAGTCTGTGAATTCTCTGGAGCGTCCATTGTTCATCAGAATAAAGCAGCTGTAGCTTTCGCAGTCCTGCGCCCAGCCTTTTTCGACACCGTCATATTTAAACTGGAAAACACTGGAGCTTTTCAGCAGTTCATTGATCTGGCTGATTTTTTTGGGGCTGATTGTCCAAGTGTGATTTCCGATTGAAGCTGAAAAGGCTTTTCCAAAATAGAACACCCTTCCATCTGCTGAAATTCGGAGTTTATAGATTGGGTTTACATTTAGAGATGCAGTTCTTTCTACCAGAATTTCTTCGAAAGTTTCCATTATCATTTTTAACTCCTCTCAGCAGATCAACTGAAGTATGCTTTTCATCCCCTCATTCCATTGACTAAACTCAAGCGGATACTCTTTAACTCCAATCAAACCGGATACTTTGAATCCTTTTGAGCACTGCTTTTAAGTATTTTTTATTTTCGTAAAGCAGTCTCAGATTATAGATCAGTTTTGGATATATAGTTCAAAAAATCCTCAATAATCCATAATAACACCAAACTAAATCATTGATTTTATTTTTCAACCTTTTATGTAATTTTTAATAAAAAATAATAAAAATGACATAAATAATCGAAATATCTTAAACAGAGAAATCGGTTGAAAAAAGGGTTGCTCAATATTGTCCGCGCCCTATTCTTTTTCACTGTATGTGTGATTTCGAAAATGGCTTTATCCTGTGTTCCTGTGAGCCGCTGGTCAGCATTGAGCCGCCAAAAAGAAAATCGAAAAAGAATCAAAATATGCCGGAGAGGAAACTTGGATACAGATGGGTTCTGTTCCGGTTTGACGGGTACATAGAAGACATACTGATGGAAGGAAGTTTTGAACCGCCCGTAAAAGATCTCGGGAACGGGCTCAACGAGGAATGGGTTCTGTTGAATCTGAATCTGGAAAAATGTTTCGATTTTGAGTATACTCCAAAAGAAGGGGACAATTTAATTTTGAGATCGAATGACAGATATAAATACCTTTCATTTACATTTGAGAAAAATGTATGGATCAGTAATCATTATGACCCATTTTCCACAGTTTTGGAGAAATTCAAAGAAGGCAAAATTAAGAATAGAGATCTTTCGCTCCAATGATAAAGATAATAATATTTATATTTAATAATTATTTTATGCCCTTTCAGACTGTTTTCTGAATCAAAAAATAATCTGCGTCTGAATATTCTTTGACGACGATATCCGTATGGATGTCTTACTCTTGTTCAGATCTCCCGCATCCTTTAGGTGAAAATTTATTGCAGATTGAAACAGGAAACAGAAAATGCCATCGTAGGAGAAAAATATGAAACTGATTCTGAGAAACGTTATCGCTGTATTGATCGGTTTTGCAGTCGGAAGTGCAGTCAATATGGGCCTCATTATGATCAGCGGCTCCATCATACCGCCTCCGGCAGGTGCTGATGTGACTACGATGGAGGGTCTGAAAGCAAGCCTTCATTTATTTGAACCGAAACATTTTTTATTTCCGTTTCTGGCTCACTCTCTTGGAACTTTTGCAGGAGCACTCTGCGCTTCCTTCATTGTGCTGAATCGCAGAATGGAATTTGCACTTGGGGTAGGGATTCTGTTTCTGCTCGGCGGTATGGCAAATGTTTTTATGCTCCCGTCTCCTGCCTGGTTTACTGCACTCGATCTGATCTGTGCCTATATTCCTATGGGATACCTTGCGGGAAAACTGGCTTTGAAAAAAAATAATTAGAACATCATTATAAAGATCAGCGGTCAGCCTTAAAAAAAGAGACCGCTTGAACTGGACTGAGAAGATTTGCAGCTGCTTTTGAAGAAAACTTCTGCATACATTTATTATTGCAGGATTTTATTTTTTTCTGACGAGACATTTTACATCCCGATTGTCTTCGGAATACAATTCAACACAGTAACCGTCAGGATCAATATCCGGCTTGTAAATATACTCCCGAAACGCTTCTTCGATCTGTGAGGGATCTTTCATTACATCCTTGATTTCAGTGCAGTACCAGTTTCCCGCCTGAATCACAAGTTTAGGAAGTGCCAGTTTTTCTGCTTCTCCGGGGAAAAGCTCTTCCGCGCAAGCCCTGTAGACGATTCCCTTTTTTCCTTCCGGTCTGGACATTCCGAAGATTTTTCTCTGTTTTTTATCACCGAGTTTCTTATGAAGGGAATCAAAGGCAGCCTGAATTCCGTTTGGAAAACTGTCCGCTGTTTCATAAACAACAGGAATGTCTTTTTCTATCTGAAAGGTATTCATAAGTGCACCTATGTCTTTGTATTGAATATGAAGGACTGACTCCGCTTCTGAAAAATCTTGTCTGCATCTGTAAACTCGGCGGTTCTCTCCGTTCGCGAAAGGTTCTGTTTTCTTCATCAGAATTTTACAGATCACTTCAGTTGCATACTGCACGGCTCAGTGAATGAGTCAATAAATATTATTTTTTACGAAGCAATATAGAAATTCAGCAGTTTAACACCTTGAATAAATCGGTGACCGGCGGTGAAAATTGTATGCTTCGATGTGACCCTTCGAGACAGCTCAAGGCATCGCTCAGCACAAGTCGAGGCATCATTCCGCATAACATATATGAAAGTCGATTGCTGATTGTACGGCATTGGCCGACAGGCGTTCCTGTCCATACATCCGCAGGTGAGTAAGTATATTCAATGCGGTGCAATGCTTTATGAAAAAAGGACTTCCGAAAAACTGTCCTAAAAAGGATGCACTATGGAAATCAGTGAGATCAATAAGAAAATATCAGATATCCCTTTTCAGAAATACTCCGGAATTGAGCTGGTCAGTTTTGGTCCGGGCTGGGCGAAATCAAAATTCACAGTAACCGAAGAACATCTGAATGCAATCGGTGTTCTGCATGGAGGAATCATCAACGCAATGCTGGATGTTGCCTGCTTTCTTGCAGTGATGACTAAACTGAAAGAGAATAAATTTGCGACAACACATACATCCACATTTACGAATCTCAGGCCGATTAAACTTGGATCAGTTGTGGAAATTCATTCGGAACTGGAAGGAATAGGAAAACACACTGCATTCCTGAAAGCAGAGGCATTCGTAAACGGAAAAAAATCTGCGACAGCCTCTGTATGCAAGAGTATCATAGACCGTCAATAGTCTTTCCAGCAGCTGTTTATGCATCTGTCTCTGCCCTTAAAGACTTTCTCCTGACATCTAAGCTGACAGTAAAGAGCAAGTCTTTTGCATTTCCCGTTGATCAGACAGGCATTCATCGAATCCTGCCTGAGACAGAGTTCGCAGTCAGCCCTGCTCTGAAGTTTTTCCATTTCTTCCTCTGAGTATCTCTGTCTGCAGAAAAAGCTTCCACTGATCAAAAGAATCAGGATAAACTGCACTGATATGCTTTTCATATAAAATTAGACAGAACTGCAAGAATATAAGCAAAAGAATTTTGTATCAGGATGCTTTAGTGTTTCTATGAAGCAAAGGAATTAATCAAGTAAATCAATTTTCAATTGAAAAAAGATTTGAAATCCTATGCCGTTCGCTGAAATTAAATACAGGAAGTCGTATACAATGATAAAAAAAATTCGAATTCAGAATTTTCGGAATTTGAAAGATGTTACAGTTCATTTGAATGAAGTCAACCTGTTCATTGGACCGAATAATTCCGGTAAAAGCAATGTTCTGCAGGCCATTCGCCTTGCGTCTTGCATTTTACAAAGAAACCTGCTTGAACGGAAGGAAACAGTTTATTCTGATTTGGTTCAAGATACTGAATATGACAGGCAGCTTGACTCAATCGGTTTAAAAGCAGGCGAAAACTGCATTCTTTCTTTTATTATTCGATTTCCCGAAAATATTGATCATGAGATTTTCCTGCAGATACTGATTCGAAACTCACTGCCTCCTTCTGTCGAAATTTATTGGGGGATAACTGAAACAAAAGATATTCGGATGGAGAAGCTGGAAGAAGATATCAAGACAAGTGGAATTTGTTTTTTTTTCTTGGAGATTCCTTCCAGTCTCTCAATGGACAGCCTTGCTCCTTTTGATTATGCCAGCCATTCTGTCCTTTTTAAAAGTATGAAATGTTTTTCAATGAAACGAACCAATTTTATTGAGTCTGCCGCCGATATTCTTGGAAAATTTATAAATTTCCCTATATATGAAATTTCCCCTAAGGAAATGCGTCTTCCTTATGGAACAACAGGGGACAAATATCTTAAAAAAGACGGTTCAAATATTGTATCTTTTCTGGATTATCTGAAAGATAATCAGGAAGATATATATGCTGGATTAAAGGAATCTCTGTCTCTCATTACAAAGGATTTTCAAGGATTTCGTCTGGAAGCATTGCGTAAAGGGTATAATGAAATAAAAAGTAAATTCTCTTCTGATACAATTAAAAGGTTCGGGCTGATTGACAGAAAAAATAAGGACAATACAATCTGGGGAGAATACCTTTCTGACGGTATTCTATATTTTTTAGCACTTCTCTGTGTTGTGTCTCAGCCCTATTCACCGCCTGTGCTTCTTCTCGAAGAACCAGAAAAAGGAATTCACCCTAGGCGAATTCAGGAAGTTATGGATCTGCTTTTTGTCCTCGCGGAGGAAAAAATGGTACAGATAATTTTAACTACGCACTCTACATTCGTTCTGGATCAGTTCAGTGATATTCCAGAAAACATCAGTGTATTCGAAAATCATGATTCAGTCATTACAGTGAAAAATTTAAAAAAAGATGTTCTGGACAAGATTGACGCAGATTTTAAAGAGCAGGGATATGCTAACGAAGATTTCACTGAGGCATTGGGTGAAAACTGGGCCTTGGGACTGCTTGGAGGAATTCCTGGTTGAAAGAAGTCAAGTTTGGAGTTTTTGGAGAGGATGATCCTCACAGAATATTCATCCGAAATTTTTTGAAACAGATAAGTAATGAACAAATCCAATTTTATCCTGATCGAAATTTTGAAAATGATGTCAAGGCTCCCAGAAATTTCAGAAAAGTGATATCAGAGCTTGATAAATTTGCAAAAATCGCATTTGCGAAATACTATATTCAGCTCTTCATTATTGTATTTGACAATGACAGACGCCTTGATTCCAGCCGGGAACATCAGGTGGAAATTCGAAGTAAGATGGATGAGCTTGTAAAGAATGATTTCGGAAAAAAATATATTATCTGTGTTCCTGTAGAATGTATTGAACACTGGCTTTGGCATATTAAAGATATCTCAGGTTCGGACAAAGATAAAACAAAGCCTTCTTTCGTTGAAAAGAAAAGCTGTTTTGAGGCCAAAGAATATGTTTATCAGACTTCTGTCAGCAAAAAGAAAAGGGAAATTATCGAAGCAATGACTGAGAATTTTTCTATCGATGAACTTCGAAGTCTTTCAAAAAGTTTTTCTGCATTTTACCAGTCCATAACTGAATATATGAAGCAGACTGCTGATCTCGAATCAGACGGATAGGAAATTTTTACCCAGTAACAGAAAACGCTCTTCACCTATCTGCCGATATTTCTAAATCCAGTTCGTGGATTTTAACTATTGAGACGTTTTTGAAGTAAGTAAAGATTTCTTATTGTATAATCCTTGTAAAATATTTTGATATCTGTCTTTTCAAGGTGACAGATGATTATTCTGATTCAGTTCTTCGTTTTCTTAGCGGCTTTGGTCAGATAATAACAGCCGTCAAAATTATTATAACAGTACGTAACTTTGCTTTGGCTCTGATTAGGATCGCTGACCTCACGGGCTGCATATTTAGAACAGAGATTTTCCATCTCCAGTTTTGCTTTACTGTATGTAACCGCGGAACTGCTGAAATTAGGAAACATCAGCTGACATTCAGAAAGTTTGTTCTGGAGATTGTTTTCTTCAAGCACTGCTTCGAGTTCTTCGTATTTGGAAATACTTTCAGTAAAATCGAAACTGCCCGAAAGTATAATTTTTTTTGTTTTATTATCTGCTAGCTGATATGGAAAGTTTTTCGAATTATTGGAATTCAGATTTAATTCAACAGTCGGAATAAAAATTCTATCGTTTTGGAAATTATACTTTTTATCTGAGTTCTTATCCGAGAGTATAAAATAAACATCATCCGTAGAAATGGATTTAATTTTACTGACATTTCCTTTTTTTATATCTTCCCGAATTCTTTCCTGCGGAAAAGATATCAGGCGAACTGGGATAGTGGATAATTCCAAAGCCATATAAGTCGTTACGATAATAGCCCATCCGATACATTCATTTCCACGACACTCCTTATTTCCTAAACTATATTTATCTTCAAGTTTAAAATCCTTATTTTCTAAATATTTCTCTCGAATGAAATTTACCTTGCCTTTTTCTTCTACACGATACGCATCCAGAAATAAATGAAGTCCTTTCTGATTCAGGGTAGGAGCCAGGATATAGACATCTCTCTCTTCTTTTATATCTTTTGTTATAAGCGTTTCTCTTTTGAGAACAGTTTCGTCCTTTTTATAAACAGTAAAGCAGTTGATTAAATACAGCAGAAGCAGGAATGCAATCTGTTTCACTGTTCCTGACTTCCCTGTGTCTGCAGCTTCTGCAGTTCTTCCAGAAGTCCATCGAGTGCCTGATAACGGTCTTCCCACATCTGCCGGTATTTCTCTATCCAGTCTGCAGCCTTTTTGAGAGGGGCGGTTTCCAGTCTTCTCGGCCGTTCCTGTGCTCGGACAGCTGTAGAAATGAGGCCTGCCTGTTCCAATACTTTCAGATGACGCGAGATTGCAGGCTGACTCATCTTGAATGGTCTGGCAATCTGAGTGACTGTGCTTTCCCCTTTCGCCAGGCGTGCAAGAATTGCCCTGCGGGTAGGATCGGCTAAAGCTGTGAAAACTGCATCCAAAGCGGCTGACGAAGATTTTGCATTACTCATTTGTTATATAATAATATTCGAATGTATCAATGTCTGTCAAGAAGCTTTGAAAAAATATTATCAGAGTTTTTCACTGCTGTATGACAAAGAAATTTGAGAGTTATTTATCGAATCATCGGATGCTCTCAAATGATCTTTCTTTCTTCAGAAAAGCTGCTGCAGTCAAAAAAATTCTTTTGAAGGATATAATGCCTGATAATCTGGATCTCACAGGAATACTGTTCAACGATTCGGGAATGCAGGTTCCATATTTTCAGAACGAATAAAGTCTTGACAGTATAGTTCATAGATAATCAATAAACTTGGTAAGAGTGGAAAACAATGACAGATAAATCCAGACTCGATTTTTTTGCCTTCCCCGGTCAGTTTACGGAGAGCGGAAACTATTTGACAATACTGAAAAAACTGCCCGACAGTATTCCAGAATTGACCGCCGTTGTTCAAGGTCTGACTTTGCATATGTTTACAGCTGAGTCATTTTACGGATGCGCTGTAAGCGATGCCAGAACAGAGTCTGAAGCGCATATAAGGCATTTTGACCTTCTGCTGCGTAAAATAATTGAACTGGACAGCTCAGATATTTCCAAACCAAGAAAACCGGAAAAAAGAATCACTGGAGTCTGTCATCATTTCTCAAAACTGCTGACCGGCATTTTAAGAGCAAAAAAAATTCCGGCCAGAATGCGGTACGGTTTCGGCAGTTATTTTAACGAAGGGTATTTTGAAGATCATTCCGTATGTGAATATTGGAACAAAAAAGAAAAACGATGGATTATTGTCGATCCTCAGTTTGATAAAGTATGGATCAGGAATCTGAAGATTAAACATAATGTATTTGATGTTCCGAATAATAAATTTTTTAAACCGGCAGAAAGCTGGATTCTGTGCAGAGAAGGAAAACTTGATCCTTTGAAATTCGGTATTTTTGAACCTGAAATGAGAGGACTTTGGTTTATTGCAGGCAATCTGGTGAAAGATGCCGCAGCGATGCATAAAATGGAACTTTTGCAGTGGGATGCCTGGAGCGGTATGCCAAGACCTAATAATTCCATGACAAATAAAAAGACCTTGAAATTTTTTGATGAGCTTGCATTCTTAATGACTGAGCCGGATAAAAACTCAGTTAATATCAGTGAAATGTACGAGAACATTAAAGTTCCGGACAGGGTGTTTAATGCAATGCACAGGCATTTGGAATGGGTTGTCGATAAACCAAAGAAAAAGTAGTCATTCACTCGCTTTATGCAGGTAGGATATGCATTCCAGCACCGATAACATTAGGAAAATCTAGCAGTTTAAAAGCTTGTGATGAATCAGTAAAAACAGAGCTTCCACGCTTGCAGCAGCTTCCACGCTTGCGGGATTTTAGGCAGTTTCAGATATTGGCGAGGGAGAAGCCCAATTCTGTACAGCTAGCAATAGGCTTTCATATATGTTATGCGGAATGATGCCTCGACTTGTGCTGAGCGATGCCCTGAGCTGTGTCGAAGGGTCACATAGAAGCATACACTTTTCCCCGCCGGTCAGCTCTCTGCAAAAAAACGCCCCACCTGCAGCCGTAGGTGAGTTATTCAGTGTAAAAGAATTTATATTGAAAAGTTCGACAGCTGGGTATTGGCGGCCCCGATCCTTATATCTGAGGAATTCGCTGACCTGCCGACAGTGACCGGACTTTCAGACTAAGTTATGCAAGTACAGCAATTTTCCCGTGATCGTCGCAGTGGTTCCCATGAATATGATGAAGATGTCCATTCACTAAAAAATCAAAATGATCTCCGTGAGGGATTTTTTCATGTCCGCAGGTATCGCTGTGTACATGTCCTTTTTCATGTCCGGAACAGGCATGGTTCGGAGTGCAGATATCCGGGTTCTGTTCTGTGATTTCGATTGCGCATTCATCTACATGGTTTTCATGATTTTTGTGAAGATGTCCATTATGAATATAATCAATATGATCTCCGTGCTGAATTGCGGTATGCCCGCATCCTTTCTGATGAATATGGTCGTGCTGTGAATGTGTCCTGTGTTCCATTGTAAGTTCTCCTGGTTTATTTGCTTTTTTCCTCCACATGAACAAGCGCGTTCTGAAGCAGGCTCAGAATATGCTCATCTGTGAGTGAATAGTAGATGTGTTTTCCCTCTCTGCGTCTTTGAACGATTCTGGCATTTCTCAAAAGTTTCAGTCTATGGGAAACGGCAGACTGACTTTCTTTGCAATAGTCAGCCAGTTCGGTCACACAGGCTTCTCCTATGCTGAGGTAGTCCATCAGGCGCAGTCGTGACGGGTCACTCAGGGCAGAAAAAAGCTCAGCCGCTGATTCAAGCGACTCTCTGGAATACCAGTCATCCTTTTTCAATGAGTGTTTATGGGAATGTTCCATAAGATGATTATATGAACATATGAATAATTTTTCAAATGTTTTTTAGTCAAGAAGAAAAAATTCTTGTCTTTCTATGCAATTGCAACTGAACTGCATTTATGATAGAAGTCTTTCAGGAAAGAGAATGTCTCCCGGTTTTGGATATTTTCTAGCTTCCATTGCAGGCTTTTCGCTGGGACCGCTCCTGGTCAGCTTTTTATCCGGAAGGAAACACTGGAAAGAATGGCTGGATGGATTTTCCATTGCATCCGTCACTGGAATAGTCTTAGTCCACCTTCTCCCTGAAGCAGTTTCCAATGGCGGTTTCTCTGCATTCGTTCTAATCAGTCTGTCTGTGCTGATTCCGGCTTTGATTGAGAAACTGTTTAGAGGTCAGAAATGGTTCAATATCCGTACAATATTGGTTTTGGGCTTTTTTCTGCATACACTTCTGGAAAGTGCAGCTCTTGGTACCGTCAGTCCTGAGCATTCCAATCATCTTGGATTGGCAGTTGTTCTGCATCGGCTTCCGGTCGGAATTATTCTTTTTTCTCATTTTCAACGTGCTAAAGGAACAAGAACTGCTTTGTATTTGATCGCAAGCTTGATTGTCTGTGCCGCTGTCGGTTTTTTGCTTGGAAACGGAATTGAAAAATGGGGCAATCCAAGCGTTTCTCTTGGTATCGAAATATTCGTTTCTGTTTCTCTGCTTCATATTGCATTCGACAGACATCATTCCATTTCTGAAATTCATGAACATCATTGCAGTCACGATCATTGCAGCCATCATCATTCCGTTGAGGAAAAACATCCAGTTTCCATTCCAGGTTTTCTGAAAAAATGGGACTCTGCTTTGGGAGCTTTCTCCGGCATTGCTTTGGTATCTCTCATTATGGGGTCGCCGAATTTACTGAGACAATACCCATCTAATTCTCTCAGTTTTGTAGATACATTCTGGACACTTGCCCTGGAAACAGCACCGGCTCTTCTTCTTGGTTACAGCATTGCAGGACTTGTGAAATCCTTTCTTCCTGAATCCGGGCTGGACTGGCTCAGACAGGGAAACAGTATGCTTCAGTCCTTAAAAGGAGTAATTTTTGGTCTTCCCATACCTGTCTGTTCCTGCGGCGTTCTTCCCATCTACGAATCCTTAATTAAAAAAGGAGTTCCTGCAGGTGCTGCAATCGGATTTCTGATTGCCACTCCGGAAATTGGACTGGACGCTTTTTTAATCTCTATACCTCTGTTAGGCAAGGATATTACATTTCTCCGTCTCATAGTGGCTTTTGCTGTAGCAATGCTGACCGCCGTTCTGCTGGGCAGACTGATTCCGGTACATCCTTCCAATGCAGAAAAAAATCCTGTTTCCCAGGAAAAGAAACTTTCCGAAAAAATCAGGTCCGGTCTTGAATTCGGGTTTATCGAACTGTTTGATCATACGATGCCCTGGGTCTTTATCGGACTTCTCCTTGCAGCCGTCATTGAACCTGTTTTTAATTATGAAGTATTCAAGCAGATTCCGCCCTGGGTCCAGGTTCCTGTATTTGCGCTCATTGGCCTTCCTTTGTACGTATGTGCCACCGGAGCAACTCCGCTTGCAGCCATCGCGATTCATAAAGGAGTGAGTGCCGGTGCAATGATTGCCTTTTTGATTGCAGGACCTGCGACGAATGTAACCACATTTTCGATTCTTGCAAAACTTCATGGACGTAAAACTGCGGCTGTCTTCGGCATAGCTGCGGTGAGCTTCTGTGTTCTTTTCGGATGGGCAGTCAATCTCATCCCTCTGCAGATTCCCGGAGGGCTTCATTCTTTTTCCGGCGAGAATTCTCATCTATTGGAAAAGATATGTCTCTTTGTGCTTGGTCTGCTTTTCATATCTTCTGTTCTGCGGCAGGGACCGAGAGGATTTGTAAATCAGATTGTCAGTCCAATCCATTCACATAAATGAGAGCGGTTTAGTCAGTTTACACGTCTGAAGTGTCCGCATCCTGATTCGGGAACTGTTTAAATTTATATTTTATGCATATTTATAATATATGCTCTTTGTAAATGCGAGGCAGAAAACAGTTTTACAGTTTACGGAGTATCCTGCATCTGTAAGAATAATTCTGGAATCCTCCTATGGGCTGCTGGCTTCGGTTGGTCGGATCAAACTGTATGTCTCCCGCTGTTTCCAGGATTTCAATATTCAGATCAAATTCCTCAGGCAGTTTTTCGATGGAACCCAGCTTTTCCTGGAATTCCTTCTCTTCAAAAATGTAAGTAAGATAGGAAACCTGTTTTATGTATCTTTCCGGTTCAAACAGGATTGTATTCTCTTTTCTTCTCAGTTCTTCTTTTTTTATATGAAGTGTTTTTTCTTCTGTCGGCTGCATAGATTTTACTGTCCCTGCGTTTTTATATACTCAGCTTTCAAGGAACAGACAGGTCAACTCTTTTCGGTAGAATCAGCAGAATAAAAAGCATTTGACAGAAAGATTCCAGAAAGTGCAGAGTGGAGTCGGATATGAAAGTTCTTCCGATTGGAATTCAGACATTTGCGAAAATCCGTGAAAATGACAGATTCTATTATGTGGACAAGACAAAGCTTATTAAGGAACTTGCGGATTCCAGCAGTTATTTTTTTCTCTCCCGTCCTCGTCGGTTTGGAAAAAGTCTTTTCCTGGATACTTTGAGAGATGCCTTTTTAGGGAACAGAGAACATTTCAAAGGTTTGGATTTGGAAAATATCTGGGACTGGACTAAAAAACATCCTGTGATCAGAATCGATTTCGGAAGCGGTGCAATGAAGGATCCGAATCTGCTTCAGAAAGTTATGCTGGAAATTCTGGATGAGCACTCAGTAATGTATGATGTTCATTTAAAAAGAGAAACGATTTCCGGCAGATTTCGGGAGCTTATCATTAACTTGGAAAAAAAATTTTCTTCGAAAGTTGTCATTCTTGTAGATGAATATGATAAACCGATTTTGGACAACATCACTGATACTGAGACTGCCCGCGCAATGAGAGATACATTGAGAGATTTTTATTCTGTCATTAAAGCAGCAGATGCTTTCCTGCAGTTTGTATTTATTACCGGAGTCTCCAAATTCTCTAAAGTAAATCTGTTCAGCGGACTCAATATTCTGCAGGACATTACACTTGATGAACGATATGCCACAATATGCGGATATACCGAATCTGAACTCTCTGTCTTTGAAGAGAGAATGACTGATGTGAACCGTAATGAAATGAGACGGTGGTATAACGGATACAACTTTATGGGTGAATCAGTATATAATCCATTTGATATACTGCTGTTTTTAGATTCAAAGAAATACAAAAACTACTGGTGCCAGACAGGAAATCCCGGATTTCTGATCGACCTGATTAAAAAACGGAAATACGATCCGGTAAATATTGAATTCATCCGGCTGTCTGAAGAGGCTCTCAACTCTTTCGATGTAGATTCTATTCTGCTCGAGTCCATACTTTTTCAGACCGGTTATCTGACTGTGAAAGAATATTTCAGCAATACTGAAGACAGCTATTATACTCTGAAGTATCCCAATCTGGAAGTAAAAAAAAGTCTCTCAAATACAATTTTGGAATTTATGCACAGTGCTTCCATTTCAGATCTCATTGGATCAAAAAATGATCTGAGAGAGGCTGTGAAAGCAGGCGAAATGGACAAAGTCCGGATCTGCATCCATTCCTTTTTCGCATCTATTCCCCACGACTGGTACAGAAATAATCCGATAGCTGAATATGAAGGGTATTATTGTGCAGTGTTTTACTGTTATATGAATGCACTTGGATTTGATGTGCAGACAGAAGTGCCGACAAACCTCGGTCAGGTGGATATTGCAGTTTTTTACCATGATAAAATATATATATTTGAATTCAAAACCGCAGCAACACAGGGCAGTGTATCCGCATTACAGCAGATAAAGGATAAAAAATATTATGAAAAATACGTATCAGATTCTATAAAAAATATTTATCTGATCGGAATTGAATTCTCTCCTGTGGATCGGAACATCGTCGGATTCGAGTGGGAAGTGATGAACATATAGTATAAAAGATTTTCAAAGATAAGCTTATATAAAAATCAGGTTTTCTTGCGTATCTGTATTAGGTAATTTCCCTAATTAATGAAATTGCCTATTTCAAAATTTATTCTTCAGTCAGATAATTATAAAGAAAGAGGTCCAATGAAATCTCTCCTGCTGATAATTATATTTTCCAACTGTGTCACATATATTCCCAAGCTTCCTCTGACGGAAGAGGCGCGGGAAAGAAATATCAGAGCCTGGTATTACAGGGATTATGCCGGCTCAAAGAAAAGAGAAGAGAATATTTCTCATCTAGGTCAGAAATATTTAGACTTTGTACAAAGACCTTATGATGACTCATTGCTCCTGTGGATTAAAATTCAATTCGCCACTCTGGAACTGATGATTCTGCAAAATGCTTTGAGGGCTGTTTTTTACGAAGACAATTTGATCAATCAAGTCCGTTTTAGGGGAAACAAAGGTGAGCCATTGTATGTTGTAAAAGCAAAAAGTTTCGATGAATTTTTCAAGATAGAGATAAATAAAGTTCCGCATTATTTTATTTTAATCACAGTATCTGAGGATCTTACTGTATATAATGAAATAATCGTGATAAAAAAAGATAAAAAATATTTAGAGACTTTTAAAACTCCTGTCCTGAAGACAGTTATCGGTGATCAGAAGATCGGTTTTTATACCAAAAGGACTGACTTCGGCCGCAGTGACCAGGAAACAAAAGAATATGTTTTAGACAGTTTTCGTATTCTTAAAAAACATATTGAGCAGGGAAAAATTCAATTCGAGACATTGGATATTGAGCGTAAGAAAGAAAACTTTGTGATGATTCAGTCCGGAAAGGACAGATCTTCAATGGAATATGATCTCAATTTTAAAAGACTCCGTATGTTCAGGTGGAATCCTTGGGATTATCGATAGGAAGTTTTCTGTACGATTTGGAAATATATTTTTTCCTATCTTCAAAACCCCAAAAGTCGCTGGTATTGCTTGAAAGCTTCCAATTCTGCGTCTGCTATGAGCTGCACAAAGACTCCAGTTTCCTGTTTTGTCATCCAAACATCTAATGCTTGATAATAACTCAGTTAATGATACAAGGCAAATATCCGCTTTCATCAGTTCCAGGTTCATGAGTAAGCGAGAGGTACGACCGTTTCCATCAATGAATGGATGAATTCTTCCAAAGTCTGCGTGAATCCTTGCGGCTCTTTTTTCGTCTATTTGGTGTGTTCTGCGGTTTCCTTATTTGACAGTTCTTTAATCACCCGATCAAAATCGGATTCATACAGACGATCCTGTACAATGCGGTATTTTTCAAACTCACTCTCGGCATGGGCTTTGGCGATTTCTGCTGTTACTTTGCCGGCGTCTTGCAGTATTTCCCTATCGGTTGCTGCTATAAAACGATTCAGACGTTCTTCCCAATCTGCCATTGTCATTGGAATTTGCCTCTGTGCCATATCTTCGGCTATGTCCAGATAAGCACTGACAAGTCTTTGTAACCCGGCAATTTCAGTTTGGGTGAGGTAATTTTTCGCAATGCTTACATCGAACTTTTGAATTTTACCATTTGGAGCATCTTTCCAAGTTGTTAAACCCATATTGGTTTTTTCGGCATCGGCACGATTGTAAACAACTTCGGCGGCAGTCTGACCGTGAATCGCCCAGTGCAATTTATTCTGCACGGCAGCAAAGAAGCGTTTGGTGGCTGTGGCTGTCACATCGTAGTCGATAGACGTTGCATAAATGTCTGTGATCTTTTGGTAAAATTTGCGCTCGGAAAGTCGTATCTCCCGAATACGCTCCAACTGTTCTTCAAAATATTTTTTTCCAAAAACTGAACCGTCGTTTTTGATCCGCTCATCGTCCATAACGTAGGCTTTAATTGCATATTCTTTGATAATCCCTGTCGCCCATTTCCTGAACTGCACTGCACGTTCCGAGTTTACCTTGTATCCGACAGAAATGATTGCGGAAAGGTTATAGTGTTGGGTGTTGTAGTTTTTCCCATCCTGAGCAGTTATTCGAAAATTTCGAATAACTCCCTTCTCTTCCAGCTCATTATCTGAAAAAATTTTTTTTAAATGGTAGTTAATCGTATGAGTTTCTACATCGTAAAGCACGCCCATCATTTTCTGGCTGAGCCATACATTTTCATCGGCATAGACCGCTTCTACTCCACCCTCGCCGCTAGCTGCGACAAAGGTAAGATATTCTGCCGCAGACGAACGAATCGTGGGAACAGAAGGTTTCTTTTTACTCATCTTCTCATCCTTCTATTTCTGCCACAATGGCATCTATATCCTTACGGAGCTTGTCTATCTTGGTAACGGTTGTTTGTATCTCTTCATTGAGTTTAGTAATATCAATAACTTCACGGGTATCTTTCGCTTCCACATAAGAGCTTACTGAAAGGTTGTAATTATTATCTTTATTGGATATTACATCCATACCCACTGATTTTGCAAAATGGTCTACATCCTTTTTACTGTCAAACACTTCCATGATCTGAGCGATGTGTGCAGTTGTAAGGATATTGTTGTTCGTTTCTTTTTTAAACAGACCACTGGCATCGATAAACTGAGTCTTTGTATTGGTCTTATGTTTGGATAGTACCAAAATATTTACAGCTATTGTTGTGCCATAGAAAAGATTGGGAGCTAAGGAGATAACAGTTTCAATGAAGTTGTTATCAATTAAATATTGACGAATTTTTTGTTCTGCTCCTCCTCGATAAAAGATACCCGGAAAACAGACAATTGCCGCACGGCCTTTGCTGGATAGATAGCTTAAAGAATGCAGCACAAAAGCAAAGTCTGCTTTGGACTTGGGAGCCAGTACACCTGCTGGTGCATAACGTTCATCATTAATGAGAGTAGGGTCATCGCTTCCAATCCAATTTACAGAATAAGGGGGATTGGATACAATTGCATCAAAAGGTTTTTCGTCTTTAAAATGTGGGTCTAGAAGTGTATTTCCAAGATCAATTTCGAACTTGTCGTAGTTGATGTTGTGGAGAAACATATTCATACGGGCAAGGTTGTAAGTGGTATGGTTGATCTCCTGTCCAAAGAACCCGTCTTCGATAATGTGATTATCAAAATGTTTTTTTGCCTGTAAAAGCAGGGAGCCAGAACCACAAGCAGGGTCATAGATTTTATTGACCTTTGTTTGCTTATGCATAGCAAGCTGAGCAATTAGTTTCGATACATGCTGCGGAGTGAAAAATTCACCACCGGATTTACCGGCATTCGCGGCATAATTGGAAATCAGAAACTCATAAGCATCACCGAATAGATCGATTTGATTGTCTTCAAAATTACCAAAGTTCAGCCCAGCCACTCCTTTCAGCACAGCAGAGAGCCGGGTATTTTTGTCTTTTACAGTATTTCCGAGTCGATTGCTGGTTGTGTCAAAATCAGCAAAAAGTCCTTTTATATCTTTTTCAGAAGGATATCCGTTGGCAGAACTTTCAATAGCATCAAAGATTTTTTTCAAATCGGTATTTAGATTTTCGTTATCATTGGCATTTTTTACAACGTTTTCAAAGAGCTGACTGGGATAGATGAAATATCCTTTAGTCTTCACTGCATCTTCTTTAATTTCCGGAGTGATGACTTTATCTATTAAAGAAGCATACTTCACGCTTTCATCACCGGCTTCCATATAGTTTTTGAAATTCTCACTGATAAATCGATAAAAGAGAGTACCTAAAACGAATTGTTTAAAATCCCATCCATCGACAGAACCGCGCACCTCATTGGCTATTTTCCAAATCTGCGACTGTAGATCGGCTCTTTGTTGTAAACTTGTCATTTACACTGCTCCCTTTTTTTCAGTTGAAATCTGAATTCGCCTAAATAGAACTGTCTCGAAAAACCCCACACCCCGTCAGTACAAAAAAAAACCAAGCCCCTTGCGGAGCTTGGCGATTTTGTTAATGGCCGATTTGAGTCGGAAATTAACGGATAAGCTGCATAACAGCTTGTGGTCTTTGGTTTGCCTGCGCAAGCATTGCAGTACCAGCTTGTGTGAGGATCTGGTATCTTGTAAGGCTGACCATTTGCTCTGCCATGTCAGTATCACGGATACGAGATTCAGCAGCCTGGATGTTTTCATAACCATTCATGAGACCGCGAACTGCGTGCTCGAGACGGTTCTGATAAGCACCGAGGTCAGCTCTCTGCTTGGAGATTTGACGAAGAGCGTCATCTGCAAGTCCGATTGCTGCATTAGCTTTTGACATAGTAGAAAGAGAGATGAAAGTAAGAACTGTTGGGTTTCTCAGTCCGAGTCCAGCAGTAGTCATAGTTTCGATGAATACTCTTTCTCTTTGGTGCATATTAGCTCCAATGTGGAACCACATAGAAGCAGTTGGGTTCAGTCTTGCAAAAGACCCAGTCAGCATTTTCATTTTATTGAATTCTGCCTGAGAAGCAATTCTGTCGATTTCATCAATCAGCTGAGAAACTTCAACTTGGATCTGCTGTCTGTCTTCTTCAGTGTAAATACCGTTAGCAGCTTGAACAGCCAGTACACGGATTCTCTGAACGATGTCTTGAGTTTCTTGCAGATAACCTTCAGTAGTCTGGATGAAAGAAATTCCATCTTCTGCGTTTTGCTCTGCACGTCTGAGACCGTTAACTTGAGATCTCATTTTTTCAGAAACTGCAAGTCCGGAAGCGTCATCACCTGCACGGTTGATTCTCATGCCTGAAGACAGTTTTTCCATGTCTTTTCCGAGAACTTCGTTGTTGAACTTGAGTACTCTGTGTGAGTTGATTGCTGATACGTTGTGGTTGATAATCATATTCGGTTTCCTCCATGAAATCCGTCTTTCTTGCGAAAGAAGTGTGAAAGTCCATCCTTGGACCCTCATACTGTATATCGGTTTTTTCGTCCGAAGGTTGAACTATGTAAAGTTTTTTTTGGGAAATTTCGGAAAAAAACTTACATTTGATTTTCTGCAAAATGCTTTTCATCAGCAAAACCCTATTTCGAGCGGGGAAAGTTCTAAACAGAGTTTGACAGATTTATTCAGCTTATGCACAACCTCAAACTTGTAAGGAACGATCAGATACAAGTAAAAATGATTTGCATCTGAGCAGATTACCCGTAAATTTGACCGTATGGGTAGCAGAATTGCGGGTAAGATATTAGAAAAGAGCAGGAAATCGATTCTTCTGCTTGGACCTCGGCAGGTTGGAAAGTCGACTCTTTTAAAAGGTCTCAATCCAGACATCATAATCAATCTGGCTTCCGAGTCAGAGTATCTCCGGTATCTCTCTGATCCGGGGCTTCTTGTTTCCGTTTTAAAAGGGGGTTTTTATAAGACAGTATTGATTGATGAGATTCAGAGAATTCCCAGTTTGCTGAATACAATTCAGATGATTATTGATGATTGGGACAGAGCGCCCAAGTTTTATCTGTCTGGTTCGAGTGCCCGTAAACTTAAAAAGGGAAATGCAAACCTTCTCCCCGGAAGGATTCATCAGTATTCCCTTTCCGGTTTTTCCGGAAGCGATCTGGAATATCGGCTGGATCTGGAAAAGGCAATCCGATTTGGATTTCTGCCCGAACCGTATCTTGAGGGAGAGGAAAATGTGTGCAGAAAAATCTTAAGGGATTATGCAGCCGGTTATCTGAAAGAGGAGATACAGGCAGAAGCACTGTCACGAAACATTCAAGGGTTTGCCAGATTTCTGCAGACAGTCGGTGGAGTGTCGGGAAGTATATTAGATTTTTCTAAAATAGCATCCAAGGCAAAAGTATCCCGTTCTTCTGCAGTACGGTTTCTGGAGATTTTGGAGGATACACTGATTGCTGAAAGAATAGAAAATTTTCCAGAAACAGATGCTGATACTGTACGGCATCCGAAACTCTATTTTTTTGATATCGGTGTATTAAATGGGCTTCTGGGAAATTTTGAACCATCTGCGGACAGAATCGGAAAAAGTTTTGAACATCTGGTGTACAGTCAGATAAGAAATTCTGCATTTGCGAAGGATGAACAGATTGAACTGTTTTACTTCAGAACAAGAAACGGATTGGAAGTAGATTTTATACTGAAATTACAAGGGAAAGTTTATGCAATCGAAGCAAATGCAGGTGATGTTCACGCAAGTGATCTGCGTTCTCTGATTAGGTTTCGGGAATACTGCCCTAAGCTGCATCAGTGCATTGCCGTCAGTCTGAAAGAAGATAAAATACGAAATACAGATAATATAATGATCTGCGGAGTCAGTGAAATGCTGCAGCTGCTGGGATTATAGCATCCTTCTGCAGTTTCTGATCCATACTTGCCAATACTCTGTTTTGACTGAATCTAAATTTCTATTCCGTCATAGACTTCTGACAGAGCAAGTTCTATGTTCAGGCTGTTGAGAGTGAAAACAGACTGTAAGTCTTTATATTCTATAAGCTCCCAATTTCCTTTTGAATTTATGATGTACTGAGTGACGAGTTTTTTAGTCTGCTCCACAAGAAAGTATTCCTGAAACTGAGGAATGCTTCTGTAAGTGTCGAACTTTTCTCCCTTGTCAAAATTTCTGGTAGATTCCGAGAGCACTTCAAAAATGCAGACTGGATTGGTTACAATATCCTTGAATTCATCGTGGAACAGCGGAGGGTTCGGGAGAATCAGTACATCCGGGTAATAAAATGTCTCCTTTGCCGGAATCCATACTTTCATATCACTCGAGAGGATTTCCCATTTACGGCTGTTCAGTTTTGAAGTTATTCCTCTGATCAGGTTTATGACCATTTTGTTATGTATAAAACTTGCACCAGTCAATTTTCTTTCCTCTCCTCGAATATATTCTGCTCTGAGGTTCGAATTTCTTTCTTTCTCAAGATATTCGGAAACAGTAAGTTTTTCCAGTAAAGTGCTCATCTTAACCTCTCAAAATCTTGGTCGCTCAACTCTATTTTTAAGCAAGTGTTTTTAATTTTCAAGTAAAAATTGACTTGAATATTGCAGGCTCTTTTTGCATCAGTTACTGTACTGGACCTACCACAGCGGAAAAAGAAAAAAAGCCTGTCGAAGGCTGTTTTATTTGCCGAATATAGAATCCAGAATTTCATCGTATCTTTCATCTGAAATTCCGAACAGATTCAGAAGATAGTCAATAAATTCCTGCTCTTCATCTACAACCTTTCCATCCGATGCTACTACAAGTACAGCAGTCATCAAGGCACCTTCTTTCAAAGCCTGATTTGTGAGAACCTCTGCAGAGGAATTTACCAGGGTTCCCAGTCCTTCCTCTCTTCCGATTTTTACAATTCTGTCAATGAGAGTTTTGAACTGTTCTTCTGAATACTCTTTCAATGCCTCTATTTTCTGCAGAACCGCAAGCAGTGATTCTGTTTCTATGTCTTCCACGACACCGTCTGCGGCAATTGCCACTAATCCTACTGCGACAATTGCTTCGACAGGACTAAACGGCTTTTCTGTTTTTTTTGCGCTTTTGGGAATGTTTCTGGCCATTTTTTACTCCTGAACTTTCAAGAATTTTTTAATGAAAAATTATTTATTTCATAATACACTTATGACTGTGAAAATGTGATTGAAGATGCGTCTACTGCCCAAACAGCTGTTTTAGTATTTCATCATATCTGTCGTTGGAGATTCCAAGCACGTTCTGCAGGTCAGTAAGAAACTGTTCTTCCTCTTTGACTACATTTCCGTCTGCAGCAACGACCAGAAACGCCAGTTTCAGTGCTGCCTCTTTTAGACCCGGAGTAGAAAGTGCATCGGCAGCTAATCCTAAGAGAACACCGTTGCCGTCTGTCTGACTGATATTGGTAATTGTATTGAGAAGATCCTGCATCTGCTTTTCGGAATATTCTTTAAATTCATCTATCCTCTGAACAATCTGTATCAGTGTTTCTACTTCAGAAGGATCTATATGGCTGTCGGCGGCCATCGAAATCAGTCCAATTGCTGCCATTGCCTGTGCAGGACTGAAGGAAGTTCCTGCTTTTTTTTCTATTTTGGGAAGTGTTTTTGCCACAAGCGTCTCCTGGGTTTCTTCTTTTCTGCTGATACGATATCAACGCGGTCTATATGATTTGAAAAATTAAAACTGGTCAACATTTTTTTGAGAAAGATATCATTTTTTTAGTGCTCTGTATCAGGAAGAATGATCTCCGATGACTCTGCATAATCGATTTTCTTCTGCAGGCCGTGCTGATTTCTTCGGGTCTGAAAAGATGAAAGACAGCAATAACAGTACTGACACGGGAACCTGTTTAATGAGCTGATTCTTTCTGCCGAATCAGATCAGGATACAGCTATTATTATATTATATTTTATTATAATTATAAATTTTTATATTCGTTCCACGACACTGAGATTCAGGATCAGTCGGAAATTGAGACTCTATTCAAATATAAATTTATTTACTGCTCTGTCTGTATAAGATTTATGGAACAAGCAGCTGTGCTTTTTTTATGGAATTCAACAGCTCTCAGGACAGCAATGAACGGAAGCTTTTCAAAAAAAATACTTGTCTCAGTCACAGGATTCATACTGCTTTCAGTGATGGGTTTCATATCGTCCTTGATCTTTATCAATTTTCAGAAAAAGGACGCTCTTCTTGTAAATCTGGCTGGCAGGCAGAGGATGCTCAGTCAGAAAATGATCAAGGAGCTGTTTCTTCTGCAGATCGAAAAAAATCCAAGCAGACGAAAATCTGATTTGGATAATTCGGTCAAGATTTTTGACAGCACACTGAAGTCGCTTTTAAACGGAGGAGAAGCTCCTCTTGATCTGGAATGGAAAAGGTCTGCTTTGCTTCCTTCCTCATCAGACATAGAACTTGTGGAACAGCTTAAAAAAATTACTGCGATATGGAAAGAGATTCGGCCTTTTCTGGATGAGCCGGAAAAGTCATTAAATCCTGAAAGACTTGCCGAGCTGATTGAGAAAAATAACACCCTGCTCAAGGAAATGGACAAGGCTGTTGTCATTTTTCAGAATCAGGCAGAAAATAAAGTTTCACTTATGTTTACTTTCCAGATTGTATTTCTTGCACTTGGAATAGTTCTCTCCGCATTCTACTATTTTTATGCCGGCAGAAAAATTATTCTGCCATTAAAACATATCTCTGATTATATGAAAGTGATTGCATCGAACAAGGGGGACCTTACATACAAAGTAAAAATTGAGACAGATGATGAGCTGGGAATGCTGTCGATAAACTTTAATCAGTTTTCTGAAATTCTCAGACTTAAGCTTCTGGATCTTTTCGCGGGATTCAGGGACATTATTGTCAATATAAGCTCAGTCGGACGAAGGATGGAGGAGTCGGGCGAAAAATTCTATCGGATTGAAAAGGAGCTGGAATCGGGGCATTCTGAACTGGATTCCATTCTGCATTCCATCACTGAGCAGAATGCCTCCATTGCTGAAATGAATACTGCCGCTCAGTCTCTTGCTTCTTCTTCGGAAAGAATGAAGGCAGCTGTGCAGAATATTTTCCAAATGACTGAATCCGGAAAGAAGGATATTCTGCTGGTGTCCGGAAGAATGAAGGATGCAGAAAAAAGTATTTTTGAGCTGGCAGAAAAAAACTTCGAACTTGCGGGAAAGCTTCATTCCATTGACTCAGTCATGCAGACAGTCAATGAAATAGCAGAAAGGACAAACCTGCTTGCACTGAATGCATCCATAGAATCGGCAAGGGCCGGAGAAAGAGGAAAAGGCTTTGCTGTTGTGGCATCTGAAATTGGAAAATTGGCTGATGCGAGTCAGAGAGCTGTAGATGAAATCGGGAAAAGTCTGAAGGAAATCATCAAGAAAATCAGTTCTAATTCTTTGGAGACGGAGGGTATTTCCTCTAATATATCTGAAATACTTAAAAAAAATGACAGTGCTTTTAAAAATATATCAGACACTTTTTCGGAAATAGACGGATTCACTGATATTGCTTCAGGGCTTTCCTTGAAGTCAGAGGCTCTGCAGAAACTCATTCTGAATGTAGCTGAAAATTCAGACAGGATCTTAAACAATACGAAGTCCATCAACGGCAAGTTCAACAGAATAACTGGATCCAGTGCAGGGATTCGCCTTGGGTTTCAGGGACTGATTCATGATTCCTCTGAAACTGTAGAATCTTCTTTGAATACAGTTAAAATGCTTTCCTCCATCAATCTCTGTGATTCTGCAAAATTTCAGGAGGAGATTGAGGCTGCGGTCAGTGCTCATTTAAAATGGATCGAAAAGCTGGACAGTATTTTAAAAGGTGCAGAGCGGAATCTTGAGCTCTCTCACAGACGATGTAAATTCGGGATCTTTTATTTTTCTTCGCCTGTTCCGCCGGGCTGTGAGGAGCAGTGGCAGATGATAGACCGGATTCATGAAAAGATTCATTCTTCTGCAGAAAAAGTATATGATTTTCTTGATTCAGAAATGCCCGAAAAAGCCCTTGATCAGGTTCAGGTTACAAAGGGGCACAGCAGAGAACTGATTGGGCTTCTCAGGGAATGTGTTTCATTGAATTCAGATTATTTCATTAAGAGAGATTATAATATATGATTATAGTTCCCAGATTACCTATCGTAATTGCCGCATAAGCTGCTGCAAGTGTTCTATGGTGCGGCTAGGAAACTGTCTGGAAAACCTTGAAGCACCTATGCCGTTCTTTTCGGCAGCCTGCAAGGCCCTTCAATGACAATACGCTTCTGGGTAATATGAAAATTCCATCAGAACACTGAATAATAGAAGTTCCATAAAAACAACTATATATTACCTAACTGAATATATTTAATGTTATTATATTGTCAATGCCTTGCTGTTTACCCGGATCTCTGGCAGCAAAAGGTCACAAGTCTGAAGCAGGTTCGGTAAAAATAAAACAACCTAAATCCCGTATGCTTTTTTTCTTAGCGAGTGCTTAATATTAAAAAAATCTCTATTATAAACAAAACTTACATTAACTGGCTTGACCATCCTGAGCGACTGAGTAAAATGCCATCTGTTCAACTTTATGATGAAAGGGATTTATAAGACTCAAATTTCCAATGAAATCTGAGCAGGAATGCTGCGGAAATTCTTACAAGATTCAATTCAATGAACCTGACTTGGAGACCATATGTCAAAAGATGCAAATAGTGAAGGTGTTCCTGATCTGCAGGAATGGCTGGAGGAAAATGCTTCCATAGCCGAAGCGATTGTCTGGGAAGACGGGGAAAATAATTTAAAGTATACGGAATGGGACGATGCCAGAAAGGAAGACCTTGCTGGAATCTTCAAGAAAGTCTGGAATTCTGAAACCTTATTTCAGTCGGATCCGCTTCCGAACAGAGCGGATCTGAAGAAAGATGATGAAGCCTGTCAGATTCTGGATGAGACGGATGCATGGACAATGTTTGCTTCTTACACAGCACACGGTTTAATGATGGAAATCAAGGGAGAACTGGATTGGTCGATAAAAAAATACTCAGCGTTAGGGCTTTCTGAACTGTTTGACAGCATCCGGATGCTTTACAGGAACGGCGGTTCTGAGGATTACACTGTTGATGATGATTTCGGATATGCACTTCCTTGCGAACCAAAAACTGCCTATAAATTTTTGACTAAAAACAAGATTATCAAGTCGGACAGAAAAAGCACAATTGAAGCAATGCTTGAATGGTGCAGATCAAATCTCTCGCACAGCAGCGGAGACATTGGCGATGTTGATTCCTATTATGATCAATGGCAGTATAAAGGACTTCCGCCTGTTGTCAAAATGATTGAAGGAACCAAGACCTTAAGTGACCCATCAGCAGAAAAACGCCATTATACTGCGGGATGCGGGGGCACATCGGCATTTCTGAAAGCAGTACTCCGGGTTGTAAATATTCCTGTTACCACTGTCACAGTCGGAGCAGGTCACAAAACTCCGTATTTTATGGAAGAGGGACTTTATTTAAGCCACGGAGATGATCCATACAATCTGCTTATGATCAATGATCCTCCCATTCCGATTTCTGAACTCTTTTTAGACGAGAAAAAGTTTGAAGAATGGTTTGGAGAAGATGTATCTGACGATCAGTCTGCTGCAAATGTCGGACGGGTTCCTGTGGAATTATCATTAAAATATCTTCCAAAATATCTTATCCAGGACTATAAGGAAGACATTGAAGAAGGAAAGAGCCACAGTGAAGGTGCAGTTTTTGAAAACTACAGCTACAATTATACAGTTGAGGAACTCGAAGAAATGGGACTCTGGAAAAGGCTTGATAAAAAACTGAAAGAATTGGAAGACTGAGCTTTTAGGATTTTGCAAAAGCTCAGTCTTTAAGCTTCCGATATCTTGGTCCTAGGCTCACATATAATCTGTGAGCCGGATGATTTATCGAAGTCTGAAAAAATTTTCAGAAATTCAGTCTTTCAGAAAAGGATAGTCTGTATAACCTTTTGCATCTGCTGCATAGAATGTGGATGCATCAAAGTCATTCAGAGGTTTTCCTTTTTCGAATCTAGTGAGCAGATCAGGATTGGAAAGGAACGGTTTTCCGAATGCGATCAGATCGCCTGCTCCGGATGCAAGGTCTTCTTCTGCTTTTTCCTTTGTATATCCTACAGAAAGGATCAGAGTATTCTTGAAAGCCTTACGAATTTTTCCGAATGTGGATTTTGCCTTGCCTCCGGTGTTGTCCGCCAGATGAATATAAGCAATTCCTAATGCATTCAGTTTCTCCGCCAGAAGAACATACTGTTCCTCCGTTTCTGCAAAGGAAGACATATCATTGAATGTACTGTAAGGAGAAAGACGGATACCGACGCGGTTCTTTCCTATTGCGGCTGCCACGGCCTCTGCAGTTTCCAGCACATATCTTATTCTGTTTTCAATGCTTCCGCCGTAACTGTCTTTTCTCTGATTTGATCCCGGATTCAGAAACTGTTCAAGAAGATAACCGTTTGCAGAATGGAGTTCCACACCGTCAAAACCTGCTTCCACTGCATTTTTAGAAGCGGATACAAATTCATTTTTTGTATTCTCCAGATCGACTGCATTCATTTCTCTAGGAACAGGCATATCCTGCATTCCTGAGGAATCTGTCCACATCTGTCCTTTTGCTGCGACTGCAGACGGAGCAACAAGTTCTGCATCCTTGATTAAATTTGCAGGATGACCGACCCGCCCGACGTGCATCAGCTGTACGAATATTTTTGTGCCTTTTGGGTGCACTGCCGCAGTGACTTTTTTCCAGGCCTCTGTCTGTTCTTTTGAAAAGATTCCCGGTATTCTTGCATAACCGAGTCCGTTCGGTGAAGGTGATGTTCCTTCTGTAATGATGAGTCCGGCCTCTGTTCTCTGACCATAGTACTCTGCAATCAGATCATTCGGAATATTGCCGATTGCTCTGCATCTTGTCATTGGAGCCATTACCGTACGATTCTTTAATGTCAGACCGCTTAAATCTGCACTCGATAATAATTTTGAACTCATTGAACCTGTCCTTATTTTGAATACTGTGTTCATAAAAAAAAGAGGCTCCAAAATTGCAATTCAAATACTTTGATGTCAAATTAATTTTAAACCCTGCCGTCGGGAATTCAATTCTATGTCTGCAGGAATATGCAGGTCTTTTTCTTATTGTTGGCAGAAAGTCATAAAAACACTTTATTGATTTAAAATATTATAAACATTTTATAATATTATTTATAAACTTGACCAGTCGTTTTGTCAAAAAAGATTTACAGATAATTTCCTGTCATACAGATGGAGAATTACTCTCTCTCAGGTGCTTTTATGAAAAATAAAACCATTCTTCTTGTTGAAGATGACCGTTCAATCAGCCTTACAGAAACTAAGCAGCTTCAGAAATACGGCTATTTGGTCATTCAGGCATTTTCAGGACAGATGGCGGTGGATTTGATGTTCGGCGGTCAGAAGATTGATCTGATTCTTATGGGTATTGATCTGGGAAGCAATATGATGGACGGGACAGAAGCTGCTGAAATTATCCTAAAGAGTCACGACCTCCCCATAGTATTTCTTTCCAGTCATACAGAGCAGGAGATTGTTGAAAAGACGGAAAGAATCACCTCATACGGATATGTGGTCAAATCTTCTCATATCACTGTCCTGGATGCATCCTTGAAAATGGCATTCAGGCTTTTTGATGCTCATAAAAAACTTCAGGAAAGCGAGGAGAGATATAAACAGATATTTAATAATACATCTGACTGTATTTTTATCCTGGATGTCACTCCGGAACAGAGCTGCACTATTGCTGCCCTCAATCCTCCGGAAGAAAAACTTGTAGGCAGGCTTGAAGATATGCAGGACAAAGATATCCGGTACTGCGTTACCCCGGAACTGTATGAACATATAAAGCATCAGTATGATCAGTGCATTGAGAATCGGGCAGTTCTTTCCTATGAAGAAACAGTGTATGGAGAGCATTTTTATACTCAGCTGATTCCTTTGATGGATAAAAAGGGAAATATTTACAGAATCATCGGGATTGCAAGAAATGTGACTGAAATAAAAAAACTGACAATGCAGCTTTCTGCCTGACGAAAACCTTGCTGATTATATTCTTTTTGCGCAAGCTGGAAGGGATAATAGAGTTGTTGAAAAATGAGTTTCAACAACTCTATTTTTAATTTTTCTAAAAAAACCTGCAGCTCGCTTACGCGCGCAAACTTGAGAGCCGCTGCTGAGTTAATCCTACCGGAGGTTTCGCCAGCGTGGAAGCTGCTAAGGGACTATCGTCCCTTCGCCAAACTTCTAATCTCGCTGCGCTCAATTAGAAATCTGGGTATTATTTTCTGCTGAGATTCAGCTCTGTCTGAATTCAGCAAATCTTATGAAAAATTCCGTCGCATCATAGGCAATTTGGGTATCTCCTTGATCCGCTCAAAAGCACAAACAAAGTATTGGAAATGCGGCTTGGGATGAGAACGGCAATCCGGATGAACTTCTGTCCAGAAGAATGGAGAAGATTTTAGAAAAACAGTTTGAAATTCTTTCTTCAAAGAGCGGGAAAATTAAAAGGATTATCTATAATGATATAAACTTACATTATAATTTCTTCAATTCTTCAGAAAGGGAATTGCTTTTCTGAAAGAGATGCGAAGGATCTTGAGCTTCATTTCCAAGGCAGGAAATTTCTCCAATCCTGAAAAAACGGAATAAAAAATCTCTTGAGGAAAAACTTGTGCTTTGAATTCATCACATCATGACGCTGTTTTCGAAAATTTCGTGGATTCTTCATACCGTAAGAAGAGAAATTATGGGGAGCAAGGGAAGTGCTCTCCGTCTTATTCTGGCCGTTGCTCTGGGAACAGCCGGAAGCATAGGAGTCAATTCCTACAAGCAGAACCTTCTGAAAAGCATTCATTCCGAATCCAGGAATCTGATCGGTGCAGATCTCATTGTGGAATCCGTGGAGAGAATTTCGGGGGAAAAGGAAAAATTTCTTTCTGAGAAAATTCCGGAAGGTTCGGTATATAAGAGAAACGTAATATTTAATTCTATGCTTGGAAATTCGGACTATTCAGAGACTGTTCTGAGCACTGTGAAGTCGATTGAAAAAGGGTATCCTCTGTACGGAAGCATACATACTGATCCCCCCAATGCATACAATGATCTGAAACAGGAAGAAATTCTTCTGGATGAAAAATTGGCAGAGAATCTGAAACTGAAAATCGGCGATGAAGTCAATCTGGGAAATTCTGTCTTTACTCTCGCGGGCTTTATCAAGACTGAACCGGCCACGATCGGAAACTTCAGTTCCATGTCTCCTTCTTCCATATTTCAGTATGAAGCTCTTGAAGAAACAGGACTCGAGTCCAGAGGCAGCAGGATCAGATATTATGCGTACATCAGTCTGCCGGACACCGTATCCGCCAAAAAATTCAAGGAGCTTTATTTCAAGGAGTTTGCTGAAAAGGACCTGATTCTGTATGAAAACACTGAAGTCGGTTCCGGATCTCAGAAATTCATTGAAAGCACATTTGATTTTTTATCCCTTTTGGGATATTTTGCATTTTTTATTGGTGCAATTTCCATTTATCTGACGGCCAGAGAAAGGATTGAGTCCAAGAATATTGAGACGGCTGTTCTGAAATGTCTCGGCTATGGGAACGGAATTCTTATTTCTGCATTTGCTGCGGAGTTCCTGATTCTTTCTGTGGCTGGAATCCTGCCGGGAATACTCACAGCATACTATTTCCAATTCCTGATTCCGGACATCACTGGCTCCGATCTTCTTGCAAAGATTCAGCCTGCACTGACCTCGGAGAGTGTAATTCTTGGAATACTTTCAGGCATCGTGATTCCTGCAGTGGTCAGCACTGAGTCGGCCTGGAATTTTTACAGACAGAAGCCTGCTGCAATACTTAAGGGAGGAGCCCTTGCGGGAGTCAAAAGGCCGGGACTTTCGTCTGCGCTGTATTATCTTTTTCTGGCAGTCTGCTTTTTCGGAATTGCATACATTCAGTCCAAGGACTGGATCAAGGCAATGATTCTCTGCGGATCACTTCTTGCTCTCCCGGTTCTGATATTGGTATTGTATTTTATTTTAAAGTATTTGTACGATAAAATATTTAAAAAAGGGATACAGAAATCTTCCGATATAGGGATTCTGAATTTTTTCCGTCCCGGTGCCGGAGATCTTCTTAAAATTGTAGGTGCTTCCTCTGCGGTGATTCTTCTGCTTCTGACATACACAGTCAAGGAAAATCTTCTGAATCTGGGAGGCTGGAATTTCAAAGGGAAAAAGGCAAATGTATTCGTGACTGATCTGAAGACAGACCAGAAGGAGGCACTGGATTCAGCATTAAAAAATATCCCGCATGAGGTCAGATATGATATGCCTGTCTCCGGTGCAAGGCTTGTGAAAATCAACGGTCTTCCAGTCAAAAAAGACAGTATGGAATCGGACTCCAGAAAAAGAGACTGGAGGTCCCTTGCCAGAAGCAGGGAATATTTTCTCACTTACAGAGAAAAACTTTACGATACGGAAGAACTGGCAGAAGGAAAATTCTGGAGAAACGAAGGATATCCTGAGGTATCCATCGAAAAGGATTTTGCCAAGGCTCTGAAAGTGAATCTGGGAGATGAGCTCACATTCAATGTGCAGGGCACCGAGATATCAGGAAAATTTACGAATACCAGAATTGTGAACTGGGCTGACATGAAACCGAATGTGGTTGTGCTTTTTTCCCCCGGAGTTCTGGAGGGAGCTCCATCCTATGTTATCAGCTCTATGTATATACCGGATAATGATAAAAGATATCAGTTTCAGAAGGAACTTATCAGGCTGTGTCCGAATGTATCTGTCTATGATGCCGAAAAAACACTGAGCAGAGTGAACATACTGATTGAAAGAGTGGCAGGAATCGCAGAACTGATGACCGGACTGATTCTTGCCTGCAGTCTGCTTCTTCTGACCTCCGCACTTTTTCTTCAGCTGAAGGAAAAAATTGTTTCGTTTGCACTTCTGAAAGTCAGCGGGGCAGGGGATGGATTTCTGAAAAAAGTCATCCTGACAGAAGCTGCCCTGTTTTCCTTTTTCAGTTTTTTTACTGCACTTGTTCTGTCCTCTGTTTCCTGCTGGATATTTACAGAGTATTTTCTGAAAGTCAATTTTTCATTTCCGTTTTTCAGAATACTCATTTTCGGAACAGTATATTTATTTACTATTATAGTATTTTATATACTGAGCATGAGAAAGGCTGTGCTTTCGAATCCTAAATCCGTATTTCGGATGTAATCAGAATCCCTTGCTGAATTCGACCTGAAAACGGAGATAATCATTATGAAATGATGCAGATACAATCTTGGGATAGAGAAATGAACTTGCTGCACCGTATGCAAGACTTGTACTGTAGTCGTCTGAGGAAATAAATGAATCATATTTTCTTTTGAATCTTTCCGAGACGATTCCCCACCTTGCAGCAAACCAGCTGGAAAAACGGAATACAAAGTCCAGATTCTGAGATGTTCCGGTATAAGTGAAATTGCCGCTTCTCAGATCGTACACGGAAACATTGACTGACCGTCCTACAACGAAAATGCTCTGAACTGAATCCTTTTTTCCTGAAAGAATGTACTGTTCCAGTGTATAATGAATTTCAAACCATCGGAGCGGTTTCCATTCCATACCGATACCGGGGATATATCCTGATGTCTGAATGTTTCCCTTTTCTGCATTTCCAAAAACGACATTGTTGCTTGTATAGATACCGAAAATCGTAGCAAAGGAAAGATTATAGGATTGACTTAAGTTTGCGCTTTTCAGAGAAGCTCCAAAGGAAAAGGTTTTTGAAATTGGATGATAATATGCAATACCTATGCTTTCTCTGTTTTCTTTCCAGGGCTGCAGAGGACCTCCTAGCGGCTGAAGTATATTGCCCGAAGAGCTGGTCATTGTAATTGAATAATTCAGATATGTGCTGCTGTCTCTTATAGCTAGTGTATCCCTGAATATTCTGTACTTGTCCTTATATCTGTATTCCAGGCGGGAATTCAATATATCTGAGTTTTTCTGTACATAGGCCATTCCGTATTGATAGAAGTTAGGAAAAAAAATTCTGTCCATGACATTGTATACCTGAGCCGATTTATTATTCTCATCTGCTTCAGGTGGACGCACTCCTCCGAGAACGCTGCTTCCCGCACGGATGATGAATCGGTGATTGTCCGGGTCTGTAAAATCGGTCGGTTTTTCGTGGACCGTATCTTTCGCGGAAGTCTGAAAGGAGAAAATTACAGCAGAAAGAAAACAAATTTTTGATATAGCAGACATCATTTTTATTCTCCCCAGACTACAATGCATTCTCTGTAAAAGAAGAAAAACACAGTCATAGATTCTCTGTCGATCAATGCAATTTTGGAAATATCTCCGTTCTTTTTTGCCTCGTCAATGGAATTTCCTGCTCCGTAATAGAACAGGCTGACTGGCAGACCGGAAAGAGAGCAGGATTTTCCGGATTTCTGGACAGAGGCTGATGAAATCTGTCCCTGCAGGCCGTCTGAGTGTACGTTCTGCACTGTGTTTGTAAAGAAAATCCCTCCGGCAGGAGAAGAGCAGGAGGAAAAGAAAAGAATCGATAAAACTATAGTTATAAAATATTTTTTCATAATTATTCTCCTGTTACTTTTGTACAGTAGTTTCTGTAGGCAGAAAAAAGAACACTGAAAGCGGAATGATCAATGACTGCGATTTTTGTGATTCCGTTTCTGTGCGCGGTCGATCCGGCACCGGCATCACCCCAGCTGAAAAGTCCCAGAATTGAATGCTGACAGCCGGAGGCACTCCTGTCCGGTGCGACATTGTTTTCTGAATTGAACTGACCGGGGAAATTTGTATCTGTAAAAAGAGCACCGTTTACAGGGCCGATTGCACATCTGCTGAAAATGACTGCTATAATTATAAAATATTTAATCATATTATTTTCCTTTCTTTTCTTCCTTTCTGGCCGGATCAGCTGAATCTGTGCCGTATAAGATATTGCAGAAACTGTGATAGACAGAACCTAAGACCGCAAACTGCTCTGCCTCGGAATAGGCAATCTTTCTGATTCCGCTTTTTTTCATAATTCCTGAATAAGAGGAATCACCCCAGGCAGCCAGAAACAGCACAGAACGGCTGCACCCCTGTGCTTTTATAGAATTCTCCGAATTCCTTCCTGTTCCGAGAGGTACATAGTTTCGGTGATAGACGCCTCCGCCTTTGATAAATTTCAAAGGGTGAGCATAATCCGGAGAGGGGTTTGTCACTTCCCCGATTCCAAGTGAACTTGAAACAATATTGATGCCCGTACAGGATGATAATGACAGGACGCACGCGAAAAGCTTTAATTGAGTCATGGATTTCATGGATTGTCATAATTCTTATATATTTTGTTCTGGCAATCAAAAATGAAAAAATATTCTTTACTGCAATAACAGTCCATACTTGACAAAGTCTCAGTACCGTTTAAAACTGCCGGATATGAGTGATATCAAATCAAACTTTACCGATAATGAATGGAACTATATTGCAATAGCTCCGATTTCAGCTGCATGTGCTGTAGTATTTGCGGACAATGTTCTCACCAACCCTCTTTCTGCGATTAAAGAAATGAAAGGACTGAAGGATGTTCTGAAAAAAGTATCTGCCGAGTATCCTTCCAATAAACTGATTCAGGATACATTCAAAATCCTGGACGATGCAAAAACACTGGAAGATCTGAACAGAACTGCAGACAGGATGAATGAAGATGTGGAGAAAAATGCTCCTGAGCTGAAGAAATATTTTGAGAATGATTCTATTGAAAAGATATTCGAAGAGACATTCGAAAAAGAAGGTTTTCTGAAAACATTCTCTGCAGTGTTTGCAATAATTCCTATGCTTGCAGGTAAAATAGCAGAAAGCAAAAAAATGGAAGGAACTGAAGAATTTAAGCAAGCAATTTATAAAGTTGCTTATGAAACTGCAAATGCTGCAAAGGAAGGCTGGTTCGGTTTCGGCGATCCGATCAGCAAGGATGAGGCAAGGTTTCTGGATAAACTGAAAAAATTTCTGGAGATTGCATAGTTTGATTACTGGGCAATGATTGCGTTTACGCTGGCAGCACTGAAATTTGCAGTGAAATTGATTCCTCCGTTTACCGAGACAGACATTCCGGATGAAGTTGCTGCGTATACATTATTTCCTATTGCATAAATACCGTATACAGAATCATTCATCAATGAGCTGTTTGCATTATTATATGCCGTATACGAAATTCCTCCATCTGTGGAAACGCCTATCCCGCCTCCGTTTGTGGCAGCGTAAACCTTGGACCCCGATGCGTATGCCCCCAGTATATTCGTGCTTCCCAGTCCGGATGTATAATTTGTAAAACTGCTTCCTCCATTCGTTGAAATGGATACACCGACAGGGGTTGAGACATATACATTTGAACCGACTGCATGAATTCCGACAGCAGCATTGCTTCCCAGTCCGTTGGCGGTAGTTTTGTTTACAAAACTGCTTCCCCCGTCTGTGGAAATGGAAAGACCGCCTGTGGTGGCGGCATAAATGCTGGAACCGGAAGCATAGACTGCATACACTGTATTGCTTCCAAGACCATTTCCCGTTGTGCGGTTTACATAACTTGTTCCTCCGTTGGTGGAGATTGATAGACCGCCATTTGTAGCTGCATATACATTAGAACCGGAGGCATAGACACCGTTGACCATATTGTTTCCCAAGCCTGCTGCAGTAGTATAATTTGTGTAGCTCGTTCCTCCGTTTGAGGATATGGATAAACCGCCCGCTGTGGCTGCATACACATTCGAACCGGATACATATACTCCAAAAACAGTATTGTTTCCCAGACCATTGGCAGTAGTATAATTTGTATAACTTGTTCCTCCGTTAGAAGAAATGGAAAGTCCTCCGGCCAGGCCTGCGTAAATGATCGCAGTGGTTACTGCTATACTGATGCTGACTGTTGTGCTGTTTGAAGAATTGGCTGCTTTTATTGAATAGGAGACGGCGCTTTGGGCTGCAGCAGGAGATCCGGAGATCACACAGGTACTGCTGTTCAGACTGAGACCTGCAGGGAGAGAAGGCGAAACAGTGCAGGAAGTGACGGTTCCTGTAACAGTCGGAGTGACTTGAATATTGTCAAACCGTACAAACGAATAAGGGCTTCCGGTGTAAGTTATGCCTGGGGCAGGAATCTGTACAGGCGCTGAAGGAGGGACTATCTTGGCAAAAGCGGCAATGATTGCATTTGTCAGAATGGAACCGGAAGGGGATGATACATCGAATGGAGACCTCTTTACCTTCAGACATCCGGTGAATAAAAATAAAAAGGAATAAATTATAAATACTGTATTAAGTATGCAGAACCGGTTTGCGGTGAATAAGACTTTATCAGAATTCATTTCATTTCCTTCTCTTGCCAGAAAAAAGTTTCAAGCCTGATTCTCGGTGAAATATTTTCACATTCTGAGAGTTCAAACAGCAGAATCAAGCATTTTTCCATACCGAAATATTCGGAATATATTTTGGACTGATTATTTTGTAGAAAGGAAGAAAAATATACTGCTTTTATGCTTTATTCGAGAGCAGCTTAAAAAAACTTCAGTCGTCTTTCTGTTATCAATTTATTTATCATTTTTCTGAACGAAAAGCATTGCTTATTTCGGGTTTCACTTATGCAGCAGCTTCCACGTGTGCAGCAGCTTCCACGTGTGCGAGCCATCAAGCCGCGGCAGGCGTTCCTGCCCAAAACGCCCCGCCTGCAGCTGAAGGCGTAAGGTGAGTTATTCAGACATTCATACATTGAGTGATGTGCAGTCCCTTCCTGCAGGAAGTGCGGAAAAACTCAAAGTGTATCTTTTTCATATTCGTGAATCGATGACAGTTTTCGGAAGAGCAGAGAACAGATGGTACTCCATTCTGCAGTCAGTTCTGAGTGCCATAATGATAATTTATCCAATGAATTGTCTTTAAAGAATTCAGTATATGATTCCCGCTGTGAGAACTGATATTGAATTTCCACTGCCAATATGCATTTTCCTGATTCTTTTCACCACCCCGTGAAAAAGTCAAAAGAGGTCTTTTTAAATCCAGGTAGATATCAGATAAATCATCAGCTAAATTTCCTCTAACCACATTATTATCTTCCAATGGATTAAAAACAAGATTATAATCCAGATGTTCAGCAAAAAGGACTGCAAGACCTGTGTACGGTGAATCCACTTTTTCATCCTTTATGTCCGTATCCAGCAGATCTTCATTGCATTGTAAATCCTGACTCAGTGCATAAATCATCGGGAGAAGAACGCTGCATTCTTTTAATAGAATTTCTGCAGAAAAATAATTATGATTTTCTATCAATTCACAGTATTTCCTGACGGATGAAATAAAATCTGATTTCATAAAATCGCGATTCGACTCGTTTTAAGGACCGGCCACGCAGCGCGCATAACTGGTGAGACTTTTCTGCATATATGCAAGACTTCCGTCCAGTAAATAGATATACCAGGCATAGGTTGTAGGCGAGACTAATGAATCCGACGACCAGTACTGGGACACAGAGGTTGGAGTATTCGGAAAAGCAGTGCCGTTAATGTAAGGCAGTCCTGCAGCACTCACATCAATGATTGTCCTGAGTTCATTTATGTTGGGAAGTCTCCAGGTTTTGGATGCAAGTGAAAGGGAATTGCAGTAGGTCAATGCCGGTGCCCAGGTGAATGTGGATGCTGTCCCTGTTCCGCAGCTGCTTCCAGACTGTCCCGCGCTGCATTTCTGCCAGAGAAGTCCAGTGGCCTGATCTCTGACAGTTCCGTCTCCATTGTCCGTATAGGAAGAAGTCACACTTGTTCCCGAAACACAGCGGGCATTCAGTGTGCTTGTTTTAGCGAGTGTGCTCGATGCACCGGCTAGGAAGGTGAAATAATAAGCGAACGTAGGACTGGCTGTATATGTGTTATTCACCCAGTAATTACCGCTGACTGTATTTGGAAAAAAAGCACTGTCGGCAGCGGGAGCGCTCACTGAATAATTTGCCAGATTTGCCAGTTCATTGTACGTGGGCATTCTCCAGGTTCTTCCAGCAAGACTCAGTCCAGAACAGTATGTCTGAGCATTTGCCCAAGTATCAGTCGCTGCTGTTCCAGTCGCACAAGTCGCGCCGGAAAGCCCTGCACTGCATTTCTGCCAGTAAAGACCGGTGCCGTTTTCTGTCACTGTTCCGTCTCCGTTATCGGTAAAGCTTCTCGCTCTCCCATACTGAAATTCTCCGTCAATTCCCGTCCCCGTACATGACACCGAGGCTCCGGCTCCGTCCCAGCATCCGGTCTGTCCTGTTTTGATTACCGGGGAAGGATAGGTCGGTCCGGATGTTCCGGTTGAGGCGGAAGTTGATGCTGCTGTATTTGCGGCAGTGGAAGTCGCAGTGCTCGGACTCGGCAGAGTAATTGTACCTACCGCAGGAAACTGAAATCCTTTCCGGCCTGCTTTCAGACAATGAAAAAATGAAATTAATATAATAAAAATGCATATTTTCTTCGCTTTCATCTGATGCACCTCTTTTCATTTTCAAAGAAAGAGTCCTCGGCGAATGATGACTACGCGCATCCGCATTTTACACAGCCGATTTTGAACGGATTCTGTCTTTGGACAGTTTCCAGAACAATCGATAATTTTAAACTGTCTAGGATTTTTTGGAGGGCGGCGGACTGGGCTTTGTGTTTGAATGAATTAAGAGTTAATAAACAGAACTGCATTTTTTGCTGAGATCATTTGTTAGCAATAGCGCCTTTAAACCAACGCAATCTCTGAAGCTGCTGCAATCTCTGAAGCTGCTGCAAGTGGGAAACTCTCCCGGTAGGCTATGTTTTCAAGTTAAGGTTCTATATTCAGGAGAGACGGTTGCCGAGCGGTGTGGTGAGTTTACCGAACCATGATTTTCACCGCCCACCTCGACCTGTGGTAAGCCGAGTCGAATCCATACGAAAAACCCTGAACATATTGGGTTTGTATGCCTCGGCAGGCTCGGTACATCGCTCGGTGACCTGCAGTGAAAATTGTATCGGGGCATCATTCATCATAACGTAGATGAAAGTCTTTTGCTAATTGTACAGCATTGCCAGGTAGACCTCCTGTCATTTTCATATCTATCATTGTTAGATATGAAAAGTCTTCTTCTTCAAAATCTGGATTTTCCCCAGACATCGGAAAAGTCAAATTAGGAAAGAGTCCTTTGGATCAGAAATCCAATTCCGTAAATTCCTAAACAGGATCTGTTTGACATACAAGGATACTTTGAGATTTTTTATCTGTGAAGAAACTTCCGATCGGTATTCAGACTTTTTCCAAAATCATCGAGGACAACTGCTATTATGTAGACAAGACTAGAATCGTTTCGGAGCTTGCCGCGTCAGGGGGGTATTTTTTTCTATCCCGTCCGCGCAGATTCGGCAAGAGTCTTTTTCTTGACACGCTCAAGGAAGCTTTTTCCGGAAACCGAGATCTGTTCAAAGGACTGTATCTGGAAAAAAACTGGAACTGGGAGCTGAAATATCCTGTCATTAAAATCAGTTTTGGAAACGGGGCTCACAGTCTGGAAGGACTTCATTCCTCCTTCGAATACAATCTGCGCGTC
>DAORDI010000005.1:0-12104 GCA_035345895.1 Leptospiraceae bacterium | reverse complement strand
TCCGGTTCGTATTCATTACAGGAGTATCAAAATTCTCCAAGATCAATCTTTTCAGCGGCTTGAATAATCTTCAGGATATTACACTGGACAGGAATTTTTCATCTATCTGCGGATATACACAGTCAGAGCTTCTCAATGTATTTCAGGATGGACTGGCCGATGTAAATATGGATGAATTGAAATTATGGTACAATGGGTATAATTTTTTGGGAGAAAAAGTCTATAATCCTTTCGATATACTGCTGTACCTGAAAAATAAGGAATTTAAAAATTACTGGTTCGAGACAGGAAATCCCTCATTTCTGATTGAGCTGATTCATAAAAATAATTATAATTCAATTGACATTGAAAATGTGGAGATCTCGGAGGAAAGTCTGGGATCTTTTGATGTGGATATGATTGAACTCGAAACTCTTCTTTTTCAGACAGGATATCTGACCATAGATAAAAAATACAATATCGGCGCCAAAATACGCTACCGCCTGAAGTATCCGAATATGGAAGTCCGAATGAGCCTGACTGAAGTAATTCTAAAATTTCTTACGGACAGCAGAAAGACTGTGAAGATAGAATCTGAACTGTACAGGATTCTGGAGAAAAACGATCTTGATGCAATGCAGCCTCTTTTTCATTCCTTTTTTGCCTCCATTCCTCACGACTGGTACCGCAAGAACACAATGGCCAACTATGAAGGATACTATGCATCTATATTTTACTGCTATTTCACTTCTCTCGGTCTGGATGTGCGCACTGAAGATGTGACCAATCAGGGGCAGGTCGATATGACGGTCTTTTTTGAAGACAGGGTGTATGTATTTGAATTCAAGGTCATTGAGCTCGCCGGTCCAGGATCTGCTCTGGCTCAGATAAAAACTAAGCGTTATTATGAAAAATATCTGTCTGCCTTCACAGGGACGCAAGGTGATATTGCGGGGACGCACGGCCGTGCTTCCTTACGGCGGGAAAACATCTATCTGATCGGTGTGGAGTTTTCGAGAGACAGCAGAAATATTGAAGTCTGCGAATGGGAAAAACTTTGATACGCCTGAAGGTGGGTGCTCGGGTCGGCAAGAACTCCTGTTTTAATTATATTCAAGGGGCCAATTTCCGGTTTGTTATACAATCAAAACGCGGCTGCTAAGCAAAAAAAAATGTATAGAAGAGCAGTCCAAAAAAATGTTCACAGTCTCAGATGCAGATATAAAGTTGTTTCTATGAATAGAATAAAATCTTTGTTTATCATCGCACTGACAATGACGGCTTTTGGAATTTCGGCCGATGATTTTTCGGGCAAGTGGACTTCAGAAATCGGCTGGAAAGCGGATGCAGGTCTTGGCTGGTCCTTGACTGTCTCTGGTACTCGGATGAATTATATTTTTTCCGGTGAAGGGTGTCCGGTAAATATGGAAGGAACATACCGAATTGAGGGAAAGAAACTGCACTATACTCTTACTGGTGAAAACTCCAGCAACTGCGGTTCGATTGATATGAAACGGCTGAAAGGAATATGCACTTTTCAGATACTGAAAGATCATCCTGACTTTGAAAAAAAGCTGAAATGCACAGGAACCATCGGCTCCGATCCTGAACTGTATAAGGATCATCCAAAAGAAGGGACCCTGCGAAAAATTGACGGGATGGAAGTTGCCCTGATGGGGCATCGCAAAGGAATCATCAGTGAGGATGCCTTTATCCGTTCAGCTCCGAACACAGGCGCAAAACCAATCGAATGCAGACTGGGAAGTGATATAGGGAAAGAAAAACCCAGACATACACTTCCGCCCAAGCATACAGTCACCGTAATGAGAAGAACTAAAACAAAGGTCAAGGTGCAGAACTGGGAAAACTACTGGTACTATGTGGATGCAAGCGATGACTGGTACTCTAACTGTCAAGGCTGGGTATTTGCAGAATTTGTAAAACTGCAGAAAAATGAACTAATCCTGCCGTGAAGAGAGTTGAAGTTTCTGCCGGACTGTAAGACAGTCAAAAACCCCGCCTCTTGACAGAGACAGGGTTGGTGAGCAAAATCCTCAGCTCTTGCCGAGTCCTGTTGTAGGAGCTCCTACAAGGATGGACATATTGCCGTGAGGGTGTTTGTTTTCTCTCATCAGCTGGTGAGAGAGAGCTGTTTCTTCGAACTTGAATGTTCTGGAAAGACAAGGATCCACTTTGCCTGCGATGACCAGGTCGTTGAAGCCTTTTGAATTCTCATCGTTTGCAAAATGGGAACCCTGCAGACGTTTCTGTCTCATCCAGAGGTAGCGCAGATCCACTGTTGCATTGATATTAAAAAATCATTGTAAAAGTAAAGGAAGAACGAGAATTTGAAATATTAATTATGCAATATACAGAAGAACAGCTTCGAGCCATCAATACACTGAATAAAAATCTGCAGATCATTGCTTGTGCGGGTTCCGGAAAAACGCAGGTGATTTCTAAAAGAATTGTAAATATTCTTAAAAACCCTGAAGTATCTCCAGGAAATATCGTAGCATTTACTTATACAGAAAAGGCTGCTGTTGAACTGAAAAACAGAATTCTACGAATTGCAGAAGAGGAAGGTTTAAAAAGACTGGGAATGGCAGAGCTTTTTGTCGGAACCATTCATGCGTGGTGCCTGAAGATTCTTCAGGAATATATTTTGGAATACCAGAAGTTTGGAGTATTGGATGAAATCAAACTGAAACTGCTTTTGGACAGATACTATTATTCCAGTACGGACAGGCCGTCCTCAGGAATGAAAGATTTGGGTCTGAAGATTTTTACAGACACAAAAATCTATATTCAGTTGATGACAATTCTGCGGGAATCGGAAATTCATCACGATCAGGTTCCCAATCAAATCAAAGATGCTTTGGATAAATACGAAAGGCTTTTAAGAAGAAACTGTTATTTTGATTTTACAATGGTTCTGAGTGAACTTATGAATCAGCTGATCAGCAATAAGGAACTGAATTCCAGACTGAAAGAAAAGATAAAATATCTGGTTGTGGATGAGTATCAGGATGTAAATCCGGTTCAGGAAAAGATTATATTTCATTTGTATTCTCTGGGAGCAAATATCTGTGTTGTGGGAGATGATGATCAGACAATCTATCAGTGGAGAGGCAGTGATCTGCAGAATATTCTCAGTTTTGAAAAAAGATATAATAATGTGGAAATCATTAAACTGGAGGACAATCACAGAAGCACTCCTGCTGTTGTGTCTGTTGCTTTGAAATTAATTGAACATAATCAGGAACGAAAAGCCAAAGAGATGAAGGCTGCAGGAAAACTGAAATATGAACGAGGGGATGTTCTTTTTAATTCCTTTGAAGATCCGGATTCAGAAACCGATTTTCTGATCAGCCAGATCCATAGTTTAAGAGGGATTTCTTTTCAAGATAAAGAGCATAAACGAGGACTTGATTATGGAGATTTTTGCATCCTTGTTCGGGCTTGGAGCAAAGCTGCAGACATTAAGGACAAATTAGAAAAGACGAATATCCCATTTATCGTCAGCGGAGTGAGTCAGTTGTTCGAAACCGCAGAAGTGAAAGCCGCAAAATCTATCTTTGAGTTTCTTGCAGACAAACTGGACTCTGGCGTCGTAAAAGATTTATGGGATGCAGCCGGCATTAAAATCAATGATAGTAACTTTGCCAGTGCAGTTCATTTTCTGGAACAGAGCCGTCCTAAAAAAAATCAGTTTTTTGATACATTTTGCCTTCAGGATATTTTTCAGGAATTTATGGAGATTGCCGGGATAACTGAGGATTCCATTTCCGTGAACAATGTTGAACCGCAGAACCAATTCTATTTTTCTGAAATCAAATTTTACAATCTGGGGCAGTTCAGTCAGGTAATTGATGATTTTGAAACGATTCATTACAACAGTGCTCCTCAGAGCAAACTGAATAATTTTTTGAATTTCATAGTATATGCAGCAAAGGACTATTATCCTGAAGGGTGGCTGAACAATACTTTCAAGACTCCGAATGCAGTTACGATTATGACTGTGCATCAGGCAAAGGGTCTGGAATATCCTGTTGTCTTCATTCCTGGAATGAATCGAAATTATTTTCCAACCAAAGGACAGGGCGGTGCGTCTGTATGGTCAAAATTCAAGGAAGAAATTCCGCTCTTTGTTCAAAATTATGAGCGATATAAAGGAGACAAAGAAAACAACGAAGACGAAAGAAGACTGTTTTATGTTGCTCTCACTCGGTCGCAAAAATTTCTTTACGTCTCTAGAGCACCTGTTCCTGAAAAGAATCTGTATCAGAAAGAATCTGTATTCTGCAAAGAAATAAGTCATGCTGATTATATTTACACAGATATAAATCCGAATTATTCTGCACGCCCGACTGCAGCACCTGAACCGAAGAAAGAAACAGCAAATATTTTTTTAAACTTCAGTCTGCTGAAAGACTATTTTGAATGTCCGTACCGTTTTAAGCTTTCGAGTATGTATGGATTCATCCAGCCATTGAATATGCGGCTTGGTCATGGCAAGGCTGTTCACAATACTCTGATGGATATTCATAGACAATTTCTGGATGGAAAACAGGTTTCTTTAGACCAAATAGACGGACTTCTCGATATTCACTATTATCTTCCCTATGCAAATCCGGAAGGGAATGTGTATGAGAGTATGCATCAGAGTGCCAAGGAATCTGTAGAAATTTACTATAAAGAAAATAAGGATTCATTCAAGGATATCGAATTTGCAGAAAAGGACATAGAGATTCCTTTGGGAGATGGAATTCTAGTAAACGGCAGAATTGATCTGGTCAAAAAGAAAAATCTGGATGGGACAGTGGAAACCACGATCATTGATTTCAAATCCGCAAAGGATGCTCAGACGTTCTCCATTTCGATGGATCAGCTTATGCTCTACGCTATGGGATATAAGGAATTAACCGGCGAACGCGCTGATTTTCTATCTGTCTACAATCTGGACGAAAACCGACCGCACAAACAAAAGCTGGAAGATTCACACCTGGATACAACCCGCGAAAATATCATTTCTGCCGCCAATAAAATCCGCTCAAATGAATTTACAAAAACATCCGCCCCTGCACACTGTGAATCATGCAGACAAAGCAGAGTCTGCAGCAAGAGGAGATGAAAATGAACCAAGCAGAATTAAAGCTAGAAATTTTTCGACAAATAGACAGTTTATCCGATGAAAAGCTGATTGAAGTTCAGAAGAAGATTCTTCAAATTTTAGATGTTCCTGACAAAAGCAAAGGGAAAAAATCTTCCGCAAACAACCATTTAAAGCTCAAAAAGCTAGTGCAAAATCCTTTGCGTGTCAGCAAAATTAATCTTTTATCTAGAAGTGAGATATATGAAAGATAGAATATTTATTGATACAAATATATTTCTTTATTCTATTTTGGATGAAAAAACGAAAGATAAAGAAAATGAACGGAAAGCAAAAGCAGCAAAGGCTTTGATTGAATCAATAAATGAAAATTCCGAGCTAGTTGTCAGTGCGCAAATTTTGAATGAGATTTATGTAAATCTCCTAAAGCATAAAGTAGCAGAGAAAAATATTATTAGCTCCATCAATTCTATAGTTGATTCATGCAACCAGCTAGTCTCGATTGATTTAAAATTGTTACAGGTTGGCTGGGAATTAAAACAAACGTATAAATTGTCTTATTGGGATAGCCTAGTAGCAGCAGCGGCATTTCTTTCGGATTGTAAAATATTATATAGTGAAGATATGCAAGATGGATTGGTAATCAATAAAAAATTGAAAATTAAAAATCCGTTAATTCACAAAGGTTAACAATGGCTAAAAAGTTTAAAGGCTCGCTCACACTCGAATGGAAAAATAAAAATAAATCCATCATACTGCAGAACGATGGGGATAACACGCGCAGTACAGACATCCCGTTGGATACAAAACTGCATTGGGTGAATGAAGACGAATCTTTGTACTATGAACTGGACTCCGAAAAAGGCAAGGGCAAAAAAGCCTATTGGGTAGACAGAAATGATATCCGAGTCAAGGAGGTAAGACCTCTTATCCATAAGAAAACGTATATTGCAAAAGCAATTAAATCCAATAAAAAAAGTGATTTAATAAATGACCCATCGAATGAGCAGGAGGAATATACAGTCGTGGAATCTGCCTCTCCCCCGGCCCCTCTCCTAAAAGGAGAGGGGAGTAACGGTCTACTGATCAAAGGCGATAATCTGCTGGCACTAAACACACTTGTAAAACATTTCGAGAACAAGCCAGAAGAAGAAAGACCAAAATGTATCTGCATTGATCCGCCATATAACACCGGTTCTGCGTTTGAGCACTACGATGACAATATAGAACACAGTGAATGGCTGACGCTGATGAGAGATCGCTTAACGCTTCTTAGAAAGATATTAAGAGAAGATGGATTCATTTTTGTCCAAATGGATAATAATGAAGTTTTCTATTTGAAAATACTGATGGATGATATTTTTGGTAAAGAAAATTTTATAAATGATATTATCTGGAAACGTCGGGGCGGGAGTGCTAACCCAAGTAACCATTTGAACAATGTGACTGACTATCTTTTGTGGTATAAGAAGTCTGAATTTTCAGGTTTCAACCAAATCTATTCAATAGATGATGATAATACGCAAACATATATTAAGGAGCGATTTAATAATGTTGATCAGAATGGTAGAAAATTTATGAAATCTCCTTTGCAGAGTCCAAATCCAAGACCTAACTTGATGTATAATTATAAAGGATATAAAACTCCCAAGAATGGATATTCAATTTCTATTGAATTAATGGAAAAATGGGATAAAGAGGATAAACTTTGGTTTCCAAATAATAAAGATCAGAATATAAATAGAAAAATATACTTAGATGAATACAAAGGTCAACCTATTTCAAATCTTTGGACAGACATTAAAGTAATTAACCCTATGAGTAAAGAAAGAGGAGATTTTGAAGGTGGTCAGAAACCAGAAGCATTAATTGAAAGACTATTAAATTTTTCCACTAACCCAGGTGACACAGTCCTGGACTGCTTCGGCGGAAGCGGAACGACTTATGCGGTGGCGCATAAGATGGGACGCAACTGGGTGGGCGTGGAGATTGGAAATCATGCAGATACTCATATTATACCCCGTATGGTAAAGGTATTGAACGGAGAAGACCAGTCTGGAATCAGCAAAGCTGTGGGCTGGAAAGGCGGGGGAAGTTTTTCGTATTATCATTTGGGTCAGTCTATTATCAGCATCAACAAAAAAGGGGATCCTGATTTTAATTGGAAACTGGGCAGAGCAGAACTGGAAAAATCTCTTTTGCTGACGTATGATTTTGCTTTATCGGAGTCGGGTGCTTCGATACGCCAGCGAAAAGATGCTGGCACTCAGCAACCGAACGCTTCGTATAGTGTGGGATACAAGACAAAGAATGGTAAACGAATAGCGGGTGTATGCTCCTTGTCGGAAGAACCTACTCTTTCGAATGAAAAAGGGGAGATTACTGATCCGGGTGAGTTTATGAGTTATATGGAATTCTCTGCCCTTCTTAAAAAAATCGGCGAAGCGGATTTTATTTTTCTTTATACGAACAGAGGCATTGAAATTTCTGCAAATGAGATTCCCGAAAATATGGAAATCATCAAAGTGCCCAGCTCTGTTTTTCAGGAACTGGAAGAATGAGTTTCTTGGAAGATTATTCTGATCTGGAATTATATCGGATCACTCACATTCAGAATCTTCCATATATTTTAAAATTAGGAAAGATCACTGCTTTTACTCATCAAAACGCGGATCCTGATTTTATCGGTATCGGTGATGACAGCTTGAAAGAGAATAGGAAACAGAGGCTTATTGAACAGCCGCCTTACGGAAGTTTCAGTGATTATATTGCCTTTTATTTTGGAACCCGTTCACCTATGCTCTATAATATCCAGAATGGATATTTGGGTGTAAAAAAAAGAGGACCGGAAGAAATTATTTACTTGGTTTCTAGCTTTGGAAAAATAAAAACTGCAAGACTGAACTTTGTATTTTTCGATGGGCATGCAAATCATTCTCTCACTGAATGTTTCAAAGAAGAAAAAGACTTTTCCAATCTGGATTGGGAATCTATCCACGCCAAGTATTGGGCTGACACAGAGGCAGAACCGGACAGAAAAAGAAAGAAACAGGCTGAATTTCTTGTGTACAAAGAAATGCCCATTGACACAATTACAGAAATAGGTGTTTACAGTGACAGTTCCAAAACTGCCATTTTGAAATTTTTAGAAAAGCAGGATCTGCAGTTTAAAATTATTCTGCACAAGGATTGGTATTACTGAGATGATTCATTACAGGATAGGAAATATTTTAGAGTCTGATACAGATGTAATTATAAACACTGTAAATACTGTCGGTGTAATGGGGAAAGGGCTTGCGCTTGAGTTCAAGAGAGCTTTTCCTGAAAATTATAAGCAGTATGAACGAGCGGCCAAAGAAAAGCAGCTCAAAATAGGAAAACTGTTCGTAACACAGCCAAACCATATTTCAATTAAGTATATTGTAAATTTTCCCACAAAATCTCATTGGAAAGAAAGGTCGAAGATTGAATACATTAAAGACGGACTGGAAGACTTAGTCCAGTTTCTTTCTGAACATAAAGAAATAAAATCAATTGCCATTCCTCCTCTCGGCTGCGGCAATGGCGGTCTCAATTGGAACGAAGTAAAGCTGATAATTGAAAGATCCCTGAAGGAACTCGCAGAGAATATTGATATAATTATTTATGAACCAGGCTTTAATGATGAGAAGATCATACTTCAGGCGGATGAAAAACTGACTCTTGCCAGAACAATGTTCTTAACTGCACTTAATCACTACCTGCGATTGGGATATTCCATAAACCTTTTGGTTGCACAAAAGACTGCCTATTTTCTTCAGATACTGGGAGAACCGCTGAATTTAGTTTTTGAAAAAGGTTTTTACGGGCCTTATGCACAAAAGTTGAATCATCTGTTAAAACGGATTAACGGAAGCTATGTCCTTTATGACGAAAAGCAGAACAATCCGGATGTTGAGATTCGTCTGAATCCTGCCTTTTTTGACAGGGTAAAAAATTCTCAGTCTTCATTGACAGCGGAACAAAAAAAAAGATTGGAGAAATTATCTGACTTGATTGAAGGTTATGAAAGTCCTTATGGAATGGAACTGCTGGCAACGGTATCCTTTATCCTTGAGAGTAATCCTGATTATTCGGCTGACCAGGTTCAGTCAGTAATTCATAATTGGACAAAAAGAAAGAAAGAGATTATGAAACCAAGCCATATTGTAAAAGCATACAATCAGATAAAAAAAGTTTTAGCTTATTAATCTATGTCATATACTTTCTATAAAGATCACGAAGAACAGATTAAGAAGATTCTCAAAGAATACAAAAAGAAGGTTTTCAAATCAGATAGCAGTCTTTTTGCTGACACTTCCATATCTCACTTTAAGAGGCTTGAAACAGAGCTGTTTAAGCACAGATTGCGTCCTTATCAGATGGAAGCATTGTATATTTTAGATGCTTTGTATACAAAAAATAAATCAGATATGGAGATTCGACGGCTGTATGAAAAACTGCTGGAATCTCATGGAAAAGAAAATCCTGTCAAAATTCCGTTCATCGGTTATGAGATGGCAACAGGTTCCGGGAAAACTGTTTTGATGGGAGCCTGTATCTGCTATCTTCTTGAGCAGGGAATTAAGAACTTTTTAATTATCACTCCCAAGTCTCTGGATATTTACAATAAAACTATTCGCAACTTTACGAAAGGCGGATCAGATTCGATTTGGGAAAAAGATGCTCAGATTAAATTCAATCTGATCACAGGCGATGATTACAGTCATTTTCAGTTTCACTCGGACAAAGACTTTAATCTGTTTATATTCAATATTGACAAGTTTGGACCAAATGCAAGCAGGACATCAAAAGCCTGGGAGAGTTCCTACTTCAGGGATAAGAATGGAAATACAATCAGCGTTCGGGAGTTTCTGGAACTGGAAGATCTCGCCATTATCACAGATGAAGCGCATCATGCTCAAAGCCTGAAGGAAGGAGGATCCGGCAGCATTATAAAGAACTTCCACCCAAAGATTGTATTGGAATTTACGGCAACTGCCTTGGAAAATGTAAAGTCCGATGAAAAACGGGCGCAGAAGGTTGTCTACAAATATGATATTAAAAGATTCCTGGAAGATAAGTATGGAAAACGAATTAAAGCAGTCGCCTTGGATACAGAATCCATAAAAAGGAAAAAGAAGACAGAAATTCCGGATTCCGAAAAATGGAAACTTATTACACTGTATTTATTTCATATTCTGAAAAAGAAAGCAGTTCTGCTTTCTGAAAGTACAAAGAATATTAAGCCTCTGGCACTGATAAAGGTAAAAGATGACTCTGAATACTCGGAGACAGTTTATAATTATATTATAAATGAACTCTATCATGATGAGTCAAACATAAAAATCATTCTGGAGAAGATTCAGACAGAAGAGATAGACGTTGTTCCTACATTGCGGGAGGTTCTGCAGCAGGAATATCAGTTCGATCTGGCAGTGATTATGAAAGAGCTGAAGAGGATAATTTCAGGAAGGACACTTTTGTATTCAGGTGATCTGGATAAGGAGCAGAAAGAAGGATTTGCAAAAATTCAGTCAAACTTCTATGAAAGCATTGTATTCATAAAACGTCTCGATGAAGGAATTGATCTGCCGAATATATACACGATTGCAGTAATCAATGACAATGATTCAGATTTTAAGACGTCAGTAAAGCAGATCATCGGACGCGGAGTCAGGCTTCCCAAACTGACAAGAGAATACGATGATGAAATCGACATTCTTCAGTCTCAGTCTGAAATTCTGCACATTATCTGCGATCGGGGAAAGAATTTTGAAAAAATCATTGATGACATCAAAGCGGAACTGGATCTGAATGAATTCCTGTTTTCCAATAATTCAAAGCACAAAGTTAAAGAGATTAACAGAGTAAAGAAACATCTTCTGAAGAATAAGAGGATTCCGATTATCAAGGCAATGGATAAAACCAGGAAGGATGTAACTTTGGAAGGATTGATGTCTGACATCAGTGCAGTAGTCCATTCTTATACTCAGCATAACTGTTCAGAAAATCAGGAAAAAACGAAGGTTTTTCTTAAATTTGCTCCGAATTCTTTTTTTACCATTATAGATATTTTTTCTGATGATTTTACTTTCCTGAAAGAAATGGAAAAAAATGGTATTCCCTCAGAAAAGTTTCATCTGGACGAGGATGATTATAAGGAAATTTCTGCAAGAATTATCAAAAAGGTCCCTCATATTCCGGACAGCGATAAATATAAAAATTATATTAAAAGCTACATCGATGATCTGATTCAGAGGGAGTTTTATTTTTTTAAATCGGATGAAGCTGATAAAGAAATTGCTAAACGTAAGTTCAAGGATTCCTTCTGTTATTTTTTTGACAATTACATACACAAGCATTATTATCAGCCAGATTATAAACAAATCCATGAAGATCAGTTTTTTGATTTGGAAGACATATTCAAGGATGCGGAAATATCGATTCACGAAGATGCAGTAGGAAGCAGGCAAAAGAAAAAAATGGAGTCCTTGAAAAATGACCGGTCAAAACTGACTGAGCTTGTCAAGCTGGGGCATTATTTTTATCAGTACAAACATTCATTGTATGATTATACAAAATTTGATTCTTATACTGAAAAACAGCTGGCTGATTATCTTGAAGGACTGATCAGCAGACTTGAGAATTCGGATGACTGTTTCTGGGTGAAAAGTGAAAGACAGTTCAGCTTTCAGTATGGCAATCAAAGATATTTTCCCGATTTTTTATTTCATTATTCCGGAATGATGAATATCATCGAAACAAAAGCAGAACCTTTTTCCAACCAGAAGAAAAATGCACTTCTGAATAAGGTCAACGAAATTGACGGATACACTGGCCTTCTGATTTTTTCTGATCAGATGGATGCAATTGAAGCCCAGAATTATGATGTTCCCTTTGAATCTTTTCTAGGGGCATCGGAACAGTCTTTTAAATATGAAAAGTATAAATCGTATATTGTAAAAAGTATAGAAGATCACTTGAAATTCAC
>DAORDI010000004.1:19364-53705 GCA_035345895.1 Leptospiraceae bacterium | reverse complement strand
TTTCAGTCTCCTTCACGACCATTTTTTGTCGTTACTAAAAATGGGGGTATGACCAAATTCTCCATGAATCAAAAAATGACATTACCCTAGACTTATCGAAGCATCTTTAATTCGACAGGAAGCATACGTGCACTCCTAATATAATCTATATATATTATGAGAGTTAATTTTATATTTTTAAAGCAATCCTCTCATTCGCATAATCACAGATCCGGAACTAAGCAGTGATTTTTTATGAACTGCACTAAAATAAATTGACTGAATTTTCAATTAATATGATTGCAATACAGCTTATATTTTATTTTTCCAAGCACTTCTGAAAATTAAACCTCAACTGATAAATAATTTTTTCTTTACGTTTTCCTTTACACTATTCTATATGTTGTTTTGATTAATTTTTAAATATCAAAGAGGAAGTATGAAGTTACTTTCAGCCATTCTGGTAACCCTGCTCCTTTCTGCAGGTGACCGACTGTATGCGGATACAGTCACCAGGAAATCCGGTGCAGTTCTGTCAAACGTAAAGGCTTTTATTAAAAAAGGGTTCATCCAAGTTGAATTCGAAGACCTTTCGAAGACTGATTTCTCCAAAAAAGATATCAAGAGCGTAAAGTTTTCTCCTGTTGTATGGAAACCGAAAATTCCTGCGAAAGATGAAAAAACATCTGCACCCGTTCCTGCCGAACTGGAGACTTCCGAACAGGAAAGGATACGGGAAGCCACCGTGAATGGAGATGAATGGCAGGAAAGACCGGAATCAGAACAGATCAGTCCTTTTAAAAACGCACTGCTTGGACTGATTCCAGGATACAGCGGTTTGTACCGAACGGACAATAAACTGGGCGGTGCAGTGTTTACTTTTCTCGAAATAACCGCTCTTCTGAACTATGCCAATATCGCAGGAGCAAAACGGCAGGATATCAGATATACACAGTTTCTTCAAGACAGGCAGTTTGGAATATTCAATTTGGGCCTCTACAATGACAATGCTGGAAGAGGAGGCACTGCAGATACGCTGATAAATTCCTTTAATTCCTATTATATTCAAGGATTTCTCCTTCTTAAATACAGGAGCAATTATATAGGTGCTGTTGACGGTAAAGAAATTCTATCAGCCGCAACGGGTGCAGAATTGAAAAATCAAAGAACAACAGCAGCAGTTATTTTGGGAGCAGTACTGGCAGCTGATGCCGTTGCTTCCTATCTGGCCGCATCCTCCTGGAATGAAGGGATATTCCAGGGAGCAAAGACTGCAAGACCGACCACACGACTTTCCCGGTTTATTCGATCCGCCCTGTTTCCGGGATGGGGACAGATGTATGGCGGAAATGATCTCAAGGGTCTGGGCTATTTTGCAATGGGAGGAATGCTTTTGGCAAATGTCATCCAGAAAGAGGTCGCTGCAGTGCAGGCAATGAATGATTTCAATTCTTATAATTTCCTAAATCGCTCTATTAATTTTTTAGCTGTAAATCAGATTTCACGAGACAGCATAACATCACTTTTCGCTGCTGACTATCTTTCAGGAAATACATATCAGGCCGCAGAGAATGCTGTTCGTGAAAGGAATAAAGCCTGGACATATTACGGTGCATTTTGGGCCTGGAATCTGATTGATGCCGTATTTTTATCCGGAGTAAATAAAACATCAACAGATCTGAAAGTCACTCCCAATGTGACTTATAGAAACGGATTTAATTCGTCAGGCAGATATTCCCTCGAAACGTATGTCACCCTTGCAGTAACAAAGGAGATTTTATAATGCTCAGAATATGTATTTTAATTATCCTGCTGTTTTCCTGCAGGAATACAGAACTGTCTTCTGTATCTTCTGATGTATTTAACCCCAAAAATCCTGCTGCCTATTTTTTAGCGAACAGCCTAGGCAATACATTGACAAAACGAGGGATTGCCTATATCGGATTTCAGTCAGACAGGATGATTCTGGCAACTGCTTATGATGATATTTACAGACGTTTCACTGCTTTTGAAAGTACGGATGGGACAAATTTTACAAAAAGTCAATTTGATTCAGAGAACTGTAATGGCTCTTATACTGATTCAGGGTGCTCAATTCTGGAAATTAAATTTGAAAATGGTTCTTATCGTGTTCTTTTGGTCAATAAAACAAATGGCAAGCCTACAGGCATTCGCATTGGCACTGGGTCAAGTCTAAGTTCCTTGACTTTCACAAAAACTGCACCCCCTTCAGGATTTTTAAATGTGACGACGAGTTTTGATATGATGAATGATTTTCTGAGTATCCACCGGAATCAGACTCAGTTTATTTATGCTGCATCAACACTGTATTCTGTAACGGACAGTAAATGGCAGTCTGTTTCAATGACCAATTCTAAACAATGCAAATCACTGTATCTGAACGACACTGGAAATCCGACCTGCGATCTTCTTTATTACCACAACGGAAGCATATGGACGAATTCTCCTTTCTCCACGACTGACAATATTATACAAACCAGCAATTTATACGCGATCGCCCCAGTCTTTTATATTAATGGAAAATATTGGGCATTCACTCAGAACGGATTTCTTTACAGTTCATCGTCAGGAACATTCCTCTCTTCACTCACCTTTTCTCCCCTTTATGCTTTGAGCGGTGTATGGGGATTGTATCCCAAATTTTCGTTACGGAGTGACGGGAAAGGTCTAGTGGCAGTCAATAGACCGGCTCAATCCGCCAGCGACACTATGCTGGACATTTTTACCTCAAGTGACAGTGGAAGTACTTGGTTAACCGGGCAATCTATGTCACTATTAACCGTTGTTGGCATAGGAAGCCTTGGGAATACTTTTTATATGCTTACAGCGAAACAAGACCAGTCCTCGATATTGTACAAATCGGACTCTGGGACTTCCTGGACGGCGGTCACTCTTCCGTCATTCTGAATACGGTAAAAGGGCGGTTTTAGCCGCCCTTTTTGAGGAATCCTGGATTCATAACGCAACTCATCCGTTTTTTGAGGAATTTTTCTATTGTCAATTTTTTGATTTTATAATTAAGATATAATCTTCGTCTTTTTCAATTGGCATATCCATTGCATCACGGTTTATCAGGTACATGTCTTCAATCAATATTTTTCTTCATTCCAGCCTGCTTATCATCAGCGTCTCCCATTATCCTGTTGATTTCTCTATTGAATTCATTCTCTTTCCAGTTTGAAGGATTATTTCTGGTATATTCAGATATTCTAATATATGATTCCTCATTTCGAATTATGTGTTCATAATAATTCCGCTGCCAAACAGGAAGACTCCGGGTATTTCTAATGATATTCATTTGTTTTGCAGGCGCTGATTTGAATCCGCGTATTATTGTCGGTATCGAATTAGATGCTGGTTTTCCAAACTGCTCAGTTGCTGCAGGGTACGATGCATCGTGCCCCTACCTGTAATAACGATTATTCTATGAAAATGATCCGGCATAATTACGAATTCATTCAATTCAATATGGGACGCATTTCGGCTGTTTTCAACCATTCGGTTTCTGCAATTTTCCCATATTCATTCAAATCCATAAAACCATTTGTAATTTTGCAGAACAATGGTTCTTTTTTAAATGTGCAGATTACGATAAAATAATATCCCGCCTGCGAATAGTTGTATCCTTTCAGCCGGATCGACCGGCGATGATGAATATCAGGTTGGTAAGTCATATTGATAAGTTCACGATATTTTAAAAAATAGAGTCATAGTCGGCAGGTTCAACATCTTTCACCACTCCATCTTTAGGATACTTTTTATCATAAAAAGATTTAAGAAAAAGTCCCACTGTGCAGACACTGTTCACAACAAAATTACCCTGTGTCTTTTTTTCACAGGATCCACTGTCTGAGATATGCAGAAAAATTAAGGAACTCTTTACAAATATTATCCAGCCACTCGCTCATATTTCCGCCTGTCCATATCCCAAGCCCCTACCGCACCCCCGCTTATCCCGCGCTCAATCACCAGTCGCTGGAAGAACCTCCGCCGCCAAAGTCGCCTCCGCCTCCGGAAAAACTGTCAGAGCTGCTGCCGCTGCTGCCGCTGCTGCCTGAACTTCCCCCACCCCATCCTCCGGAATCAGATCCTGATGTATAAAATCCTCCTCCGGAAGAATAATACCCGCCGCCAGAGTGATATCCGCCGGAACTGCTTCCGCCGGAACCGAAATTTCCTGTCCGGAAATAGATAATAAGCATATATACTATAAGACTTAGAATGGCGGCAATGAATCCGAGCAGAAATCCGCTGAAAACAAGTCCCATAGTGAAGACAATTGCAGTGGAGAGAAGGGAAACCATAATCATTCCTGCGGAAGAGTTCACAAAGAATATCATCACCACCATGCCGACAAAGAATGCAAAGAAAAGAAACTGTTTCGGCTGTGAAGAATTGTTCCAGCCCTTGTCTTCTTTCTTAGGCAGATCCAGAAGAGAGAGTTCTGCACCTTTTGCAACTGTCACCATCGCTTCCACTCCGAGCCGGATTCCGCCGGACATATTCTTCTTCTTGAACTCGGGCTTGATGATTCTTTCCTGAATCTGCTTTGTTCGAAGATCAGTCAGAAATTCTTCGAGTCCGCGACCTACCTCAATTCTCATTCTTTTGTCCTTGACTGCAACAATCAGTATTGCTCCGTCGCTGACTCCTTTTCTTCCGATCTTCCATTTCTCTGCGACCTTGATTCCATATTCGGATATCGTGAGTTCACCTGTCGTATCGACTGTCAGAACGGCAATCTGAGAACCTTTGGACTTCTCGAGTTCCTTCAGCTCATTGATGATGGCTGTCTTGTCGCTTTCAGTCAGAACAGAGGCCTCATCCATCACTCTGCTCTTCAGTTCAGGGATTTTCGGTTCATCTTCTGCACTCAGAAAGAAAGGAAAAAGGAATATAATGATTTTCAGTAATAAATTCATGATTGAACTGCCTTTTTTCATAGTTTTTAATCCCAGCTGCTTGATGAGCCGCCTCCCCCAAATGATCCGCCGCCTCCGAAAAATCCGCCCGAACTTCCTGAACTGGAATCAGAGGAGAAAAAACCTCCTCCGGAATAACCGTCACCGCCGCCCCAGCTCGAACGAAATACGATCGGCAGCATAAAGAAAAACGCGCTGACTGAGGAGGAGATAACCGCAGCAGTAAAACTGCTGAACATATTTACATACCAGTAAATGAAAAATACAGACAGTACGGCAATTAGAATCCGCCAGATCAGATTGTAAAATCTGATTTCCAGAAAAAGTCCCAGCAGAATAAAACAGAAAACAATTGTTGCCAGAGTCGTACCTTCCAGTTTTTCAGGAGTCTCTTCCGGCAGAGGAAGTTCAGCGCCTCTTGCAAGAGTGATCATTGCTTCAGTACCCTGTCTGATTCCCCCTGAAAAATTTCCGTTTTTGAATTCCGGCTTAATGATCTTTTCCTGAATCTGCTTGGTGCGAAGATCAGTCAGAAATCCTTCCAGACCCCGGCCGACCTCTATTCTCATCTTTTTATCTTTCAATGCAACGATCAGAATGGCTCCGTCACTCACATCCTTCCGGCCGAGCTTCCAGGCTTCAGCGACTTTGATTCCGTATTCTTCTATGCCAAGTTCACCTACAGTATCGATTACCAGCACTGCTATCTGAGAACCCTTTTCTGTTTCGAGTTTTTTCAGTTCATCCGTGAGTGCAGACTTGTCAGCTTCTGTCAGAGTGAAAGTCTCATCAACAATCCTGCCTGTCAAAGCAGGGATTTTCAGATCATCAGCACTCAGAAGAAAAGGAAATACTGTGAAGAAACAGAAAAGGAGGACTTTTATCATATAAAAATGTTTTTTCATTATACTGCTCATACTCAGTTTCTACCCCGCAATATTCACTGATTCAATCAGAAGATCAGGCACTTTTATGGACGAATAGGAATCAGAATATTCGTCTGAGGCTGCGGAAATTTTATAAAGAAGATCAAAATAATTCGTATTCATCGTGATTCCGTCTACCGGATGCACTCTTTCACCGTTTTCCACAAGAAATCCCTGCACTCCGATAGAGATGTCTCCTGAAAGAGCAGAACAGCCTGAGCTCCCTTCAAGTTTTGTAATCAGAATGCATTTTGGATATTTTTTCATTAAAGATTCCAGGCTTTCATTTCCCTTTTCGAAGAAAAGATTGGATACGCTTGTATATGCCTTTCCTGAATATGATCTCTGCCCGCTTCCTGTAGGAGCTACTCCGTCCTTTTTGGCAGATTCCAGATGATACAGAAAGTTTTTCAGCACACCCTTCTCCACAAGTGTAATGTCTTTTGTAGGAACTCCTTCCCCGTCCAAAAGCCTTGACCCGGGCATTTCAGGAAGATGGGGTCTTGAAACAAGACTTACAACGGGAGATCCTATTTTTTCATTCAGTCTGCCTGAAAGTCTGGACTGTTTTTTCTGCACGCTTTCCGCAAAGTAAGGAGAAAGAAACATTCCTATCAGAGACGCACTGACACGGTTGGAAATGATCACAGGGTATTCTGCTGAAGCTACCGGTTTTGCTCCAAGAAGTTCCACTGATCTTTCCACTGCCTTGGATGCAAAAAAATCAGGATTGAATTCAGAGAACTTTCTGTATGCATTTGAATACATTCCCATTTTTTTCTGGCTGTTCTCTTTTGATGTAATTCCTATGTATGCACTTACTGAATTGTACTGAAGATGGTACTTTACATCATTAGAATTCAGGAAAATATATTCTGACTTGCTTTTTCCAGATCCTATGTAAGGTATATTTTCTATTCTTTGATCTTTTCCGTCTGCCGCTTTTTCCATCCTGAAGCAGAGATCCGCCAGATCATTGAACTCAATCTTTTCGAGATCCTCTGAATAAGTCTTCAGATCGACGTCAGGGATCGGCTGACGTCCCGGAAGGTCCAGATCCAGTATGTCTGTAATTTCGGAGTTGGATACTGCGTCTTTCAGACACTGGTCTATAGACTCCTTAGTGAATCTTTCCGTATAGGACAGTCCCATCTTTTTAGAACTGAACAGTCTGATGCCTATTCCGGTTCCTATGCTGATCTCAGTATTGGAAATGTTTTTTTCAAACACTTCGAGACCGAATGACTCTGAGGAACTCCCCAGAATGTCAAATTCAGTCACTCCTGCTTTTTTTGCTTTTTCTGCAAGATACTCCGCTGCTTCTGCAAGTTTCATCTTCCGCCTACCAGTATATTGTCCACTTTCAAAGTCGGCTGCCCGACCGTTACAGGAATGCTTCCGGAAGAAGCACCGCACATTCCGGCTGAGATTTCCAGATCATTTCCTGTCATTGAAATCTCCGGAAGGATCTCATGTCCTTTTCCAATGAGAGTCGCTCCTCTTACAGGTTCTGCAATTTTACCGTTCCGAATGATGTAGCCTTCTTCCACTGCAAAATTGAATTCACCTGTGGCAGGATTGACTGAACCTCCTCCCATTTTTTTTGCATAAAGACCTTCCGTTACAGAACTGATCATCTCATCAACAGTGCTTTTGCCTGCGGCAATGTATGTGTTTCTCATTCTGGAAACAGGGGAATAATTGTAGGACTCTCTTCTGGAACTGCCTGTCCTTCTGACTCCGACTTCGGCTGCACCCACCCTGTCAGACATATAATTCTTTAATATCCCATTCTCTATTAAAACTGTTTTTTCAGGAAGCATTCCTTCATCATCAATCTGAATGGAACCCCAGGAATTTTCTATTGTCCCGTCGTCCACTGCAGTCAGACAGTCCTGAGCAATCCTCTCTCCAAGTTTTCCGACAAACGGAGATGATTTCTTTCTGATTGCTTCCGTTTCCAAAGGATGTCCGCATGCTTCATGAAAGATGACTCCGCCGAATCCGCTTCCCATCACTACAGGCATTTTCTTTCCCTGAATGTAGGCTGCACCCAGCATCAGAAGAGCCCGCTCTGCAGCTGTCTCTGCATTTTTTTCCACATCCAGACTTTCAAAAAATTCGAATCCTCTCTGTGCTCCTGGAGACTCTGAGCCGGAATATACTTCACTGTCTTTTTTGGCAGTTACACTTACTGTAAATCTGGAATAGACTCTTCTGTCATTTACAGCGACTCCTTCCGAATTAAAGATCTGAATATCCGAAACACTGTCAAATGCTCTGGCATTTACCTGTGCTATCTTTTCTGAAACCGATCTTGCCTTTCTGTCGGCTGCACTCAATAAACTGAGTTTTCGCTGCTGACTGACTGTCCTTGGATCAATTGCAATCGGAAACTGTCTTGGACTCGACATATCCTTCAGATGAAATACATTTCCTGATTTTGTAATTTTTTGTATGTCGGGACGAAGCTTGGAAAGACTGACAAGAAGAGAAATCAGATGATCTTCATCTTCCCTGCTGGTACTTGCATACAGAACCTCTGTGCCGGAAATCAGCCTGAGCCCGATCCCGAATTCAGTTCCTGCACTTGCAGTTTCCACTTTTCCGTCAGAAAGACTGACAGATGAAGAACGAGTTTCTTCCACAAAGATTTCTGTATAATCAAAACCTAAAGACAGACCCTTGTCCAGAATCTTAGACGCTGTTGTTATATCCATTTTCCACCTGAATCAAGACTGAGTTTTTTTGAGAAACTTCAAAGTCTCCCTGTCAAATACTTTAATCTCTATATTTCCGGTATCCGGCGATTTTCCGTAAATATAAATTTTCCTGCCGTAAAATACTATCGTTGAATCGGGATTAATCTCTGCACTTGTCCGGACTTCTCTTTTCAGGTTTTTGTCAAACCTGGCATAATAGTATTTTCCCTTGTCCTGTTCCACTGCATACAGAAACTCACCGTTCACTTCCATATGCGTCTTTATGTATACCTTGACCTCTGAATTCCCGGCACGGGCAAGATTTCTGCTTCCTAAAAGAACCAGTCTGACATCTCCTGATGCTTCCTGAAAGCCGCCTACAACCAGAATCATTCCGTTGAATATCTGGAAATTCCGTCCGCAGATTCTGTTGAATTCACTTTTATAGATAAAATCATCCTTCGCTGGATCGAGGATATGCAGTTCATTGCTGCACTGTCCCTCATTCAGAGTCACAGGCTTGATAAACGGAATTCGTCCGGAGAATACATTGTCCGAAAACTCCTGCTTCTTTTTTTCTTCCTCTTTTTTGGCTTCCAGTTCCTTTGCAATCTCTTCAAGCTTCTTCAGAGTTTCAGGATTTTCTATAATGATTTTTTCCTTATCGTCCTCAGGCTCTTTTTCTTCCTTCTTCAGTGCGACTGCATCCTTGGTCTCTTCTGCTGGCTCCGTTGTCTTGACTGGTTCTGCGACAGTTTCAGGGACTTTTTTTTCAGGGACTTCCACTGTTTCTTTTTTGACAGGGACCTCGGCAGTTTTCTCTTCCTTCACTTCTTTCTTCGGAATTTCCTTTTTCGATTCAGCCGTTTCCTTTGCAGGAGTTTTTCCTTCCTTTTTGGCAATCCTGTCTTCCTTGTCCTTCACCCCTTCCTTGACTTCGGTCAGTTTGATTTCCTTTTTCAGAAGAATCGTTTTTTCCTTTTCCAGTTCAGCAATTCTGTCTTTGTTTGCAAGCGGATCCTTTTTCAGAATCTCCAGATTCTCATCAATTCTCCGTTTTGCAATATCCAGTTCAGCTTCTTCTATTTTGACAATTTCCTTTCTGTCTTTAAGCTGATTCTTTTCATCCTTGAGTTTTTCTCTGCTCAGATCGGCTAATTTCTTCTTTTCGTCTGCCTTTGATTTATCAAGCAATGGATTGATTTCAGCAAGTTCATCGAGAGTGACATCCTTGTTTGTCTTTTTCAGAATGTTCGGTTCAATCGGAATGATGATCTGTGTTCTGCCCGGCCAGTACTCATAGTTCCTGGAGAGCCCTAATTTGCTTCCGGATACGGATGCCGAAATTTCAGGAACATACTTTCCCTGTATATATTCCATATCCTCTCTGTGATACGCATTGTAGTACAGTATGTACGAGGCAATCAGATAGGAATCGTCTTCATGGTAATTGTAAGCCTTCTGCACAAAACCGGCCACGATTCTCTGCAGAGAATGAATATGACCGAAATTTGTATTTGTTTCCAGACTGATCACGTCTGCACCGAATTTTTCCTTTCCGGGAAGAACTCTTCTGACTCGTAATCCGTCAAGTGAATGAAGATCGGAAGGTGTTCTGTTCAGCAGTTCTGCAAGCTTCTTTCCGACAGACTCATTCTGAACCTTCGTATCTGTGTCTGCCTTCTTCTGCGATCTTAGAATAAAAGTGGTCGGTTTTGCCGACTTGACCTCTTTCTCACTCAGTTTTTTTTCCTGAGAAAATACTGAATTTATAATGAAAAAAACTGCAATGAACAATCTGAACATCACTTCCTCCTGTTACTTCCTTTTTCCTTCCATCGGCTTGAGAGATTTCAGCACTTTCAGATCGGAACGCTGAATGACCCGAATCGTAGTTTCATCGCTCTCATTTGATTTTCCTGTAAGGAAGATCTTTTCCTTGAAGAACGACACTTCTGAGGATGTATTCACCGGCTCACTGCTTCTCGCATCCAGACTCAGATCATTGTTGAATCTGGAAAAATATACTGCATTGTTGAATTTTTCAAATGCATATATTTTATTATCTCTGATAATAATATGTGATCTCCAGAAAATTTCTTCCTTTGTGGCTTTTTTCTGAGAAAGTTTCTCCTCATCCAGAAGAATCAGCTTGTGGGCTCTTTCCTTGGGCTGCTTTCCGTCAAAACCGAGAACGACTATCCCTGCTCCGGGAACCACATGAAATTCCTTTCCGCATATATTTGTATACGGGCTTCTGTACAGAGACTCTCCAGTGTTTCCGTCAAGCTGCCAGAGTTCATTTGTATAATGACCGTCATCCTCATACTTCACGAGTCTGAGAAAAAGAATCTTGTCACCTACAACATTGTCGCTCTTTTCTTCTTTTTCCTTTTTCTCCGTCTTCAGTGTTTCAAGTTCTTTTTTAATCTCTTTCACTTCAGACAGAGGAACTGTCTTCTCTGCCACAGGTTTGTCCGGTTCAATTCTGGCCATCTCCGTCTTGACGGGCTCCGTCTTGATTTCCTTGACCGGTTCTGTTTTTACTTCCTTGAGAGGTTCTTTTACAGGTTCAGTCTTCGCAATGATTTTCTCTTCCTTGACAGGCTCAAGTTTTTTCTCAATCACCTTTGCCGGAACTTCCTTTTCAGGAATTTTTGTGATTTCCTTTTTTGGAACCAGATCAATGACTTTTTCTTCTTCCTTTTTCTTCTCAATCACGATTTCCTTCATTTTTTCTTTTTCAGCAGGACCGTCTTTCTTAGTATCAATGATTTTATTGACTTCCTTTTCAAGCTCCTCGATTTTCACCTCTTCAGGTTTTCCCGGAACCTTGCTGAATGCAATTGGGATTACAATCTGAGTCTTTCCGGGCCACTCCCTGTAACTGGATGAAATGCCTACTCTCGTTGTATCGAGCTCAGTGACTGCATCCTTGGAATATTTTTTCATGAAATAGCTTTTTTCATTTCTGTGCATTACATTATAATACAAAATATACAGAGCAACTGTATCGGAATGTTCCTTTGAGAAATCAAATGTCTTTTCCACATAAGAAGAAAGGACTCTGATGACGGAATGCACGTGACCGAAACTGGTATCGTCATTGATATACAGAATGTCTGCACCGAAAAGTCCGTCCTTTCCGCCTGAATATCTTCTGACGGAAAAGCCCTTGTAAGTGTGCTCCGCATCAGGATTCTGAAGAAGTTTTTCAGAAAGAATCTCTCCTATCTGCTCATGTTCTTTTTTGACCTTTTCACTCGCACGGTTGAATGTCCTGTTTTCGAAGTTCACTTCCCCGGAACCCTTGACCTCTTCTTCCTCAAGTCTGGCCTTTCCGGTCTGTGAATACAGACCTATGCTGAATAAAAGAATGAATGCTGCTGTAATCCTCATTTCTTGCTCCCTTTTTTCTCGTTTATGATGACTGAAAGTCTGTGAGTTCCGATCACTTCCATTGTGTCCTTTTTGAGAACAGTCAGATTTTTAGACTCTGAATTCTGAAGTTTGGAAGTCAGGTAAATTTTTCCTTTCAGGAAAGTGATTTCTGAATTCATATATACAGGCACGGAACTTCTTCTGTCCAGACTCAGATCCGAGTTGAAGCGGCTCAGACGAACCTTTCCTTCCAGAATTTCAAAAGCATAAAGCTTTCCGTCATTTTCCCTTATATCGGATTTCCAGTAAATTTCTTCCTTGGTTTTTCTGATCATGGAGAGATTCAGTTCATCCAGAAGGACAAGATGATGCACTCTTGAAGAAGGCTCATTTCCGTCAAACCCGATCACAGCAATTCCCTCAGGAACTATTCTGAAATTTCTTCCGCTGATATTTTTAAAGCTGCTTTTGACTGTGAGCAGTTTTTCAGGATCAGTCACCCAAAGATCGTTTGTATAATGACCGTCTTCCTCGTACTTTACTGTCTGCAGATATACTATCTTTCCATTTAAGATATTTTCCGTCTTCTCAGGTTTTTCTTCCGAAACTGCATCAGTTCCCTTGACCGGCACGCTGACATCTGTCTTTGTTTCTGAAGAAGTTTCCTTTGCTGTCAGAGTCTCTGTCTTGGTGTCAGCAGTCTTTGCAGCTGCTTCCGATTTTGCAGCTGCTTCCGATTTTGCGGCGGCTTCCGATTTTGCGCCAGGATCAGTTTTTGCAGGTAAATCTTTCTTTGCCGCTTCTTTTGCAGGAATGTCCTTGGACGGAATCTTGACAGTCTCCTCTTTTTTGGGGATTTCCCTGCCTGTCAGATCCTTTTCTGTTCTGCTGATCTTCTCGTCCTTTTTGGCCAGCTCCTTTTTTTCTTCCTTGACTTCCTCTATCTTTTTATCCAGTTTATCTTTCTCGTCAGCCAGTTTACGGATTTCATTTTTATCAGCCTTGGGGTCTTTTTTCAGCTCAGCAAGTTTTTCCTCTGCAGTCTTGGCCTTCTCTTCCGTTTTAGCCTCAGTCCTGTCAGCTTCCTTCTTTTTTTCTTCCAGAGCCTTTCTTTCTTCTTTTGTCTTCTCTGTCAGAAGTCTGTCCAGATCCTCTTTCTTGTCCAGATCCTTGTTCTTCTCAACCAGATCCTTGTTCACTTCCTTCTTCAGCTCATCGATGGTGACGTCTGTCTTCTTGGACTTCAGAATGTTTTTTTCCAGAGGAAGCACAATCTGAGTCCTCCCCGGCCAGTCCTTGTAATTAGTGCTGATCCCTGCAGTTTCCGGCTTCAGTCTTTCCACTGACTTGGCAGTGTAATTTTCCGCAAAGAAAACCACATCGTTTCTGTGCATCGCATTATAATAAAGAATATAAAATACCAGAGTATCTGCTTCTTTTTTAGGATAGTCAAAAGACGACTGGACATAACCGGATAGTATTCTGGAAATGGAATGGATATGGCCTACATGAAAATTCTTTTTCACTGTGATTATGTCTGCACCGTGCCTGTCTTCTGAGTCGGCCTTGTATCTTTCGATGCGGACCCCGCCGGCCTCCGCATAGTTTTTGCCCTTGCTGATTTTTTCGGCCAGAGACTTGCCCAGCTGATAATCCTTGTCCTTAGTATAATCAGTCGCTCTGTCATTTGACTTATTGACAAATCTGACTTTAGGAGACTTGTTCACCTCATTTTCATCAGGTTTTGTCTTATCCTGTGCATACACAAAAACGGAGAAAAAACACAAAATATTCAAGAGAATCCAAATTGGACTTTTCATCAGTACCCCCAGAAACACACTATTGAACTACTGCAAAAACCTCAAGGTTTTTGCAAGACTGCGGCCGTTTTCGAAAAAAACAGCTTAGATCGGAGATGAGCAAACTTGCAGTTCACAGACTCAAGTCTCAATTTCAGTCAAATTCATCAGCCTATCTTTATCAGTATCGGCCAAAATAAGGACTGATGCGTAAATTTCATGGATTTTAGACTGAGACGGAACATATAGACGAAGGATTTCTTTTTCAAAAACTTTCCTTCTCCGGTTTTCGAACCGGAAAATAAAAAAACTGTCCGGATCTTTTTTTGGGAGGCTGTCCAAACTGCATTGTACGTTATGACTCACTTTACGCTTTCCCGGCTGCCTGTGCCTTTTTGGAAGGAAAGCCTGACTGCCAAGTTGTCTGGGCTGGGTTCACAGTGAGCCGTGTCGAACTATGACCCTGGCAGCAATCCTTCACCCTTTCGAACCTGCTCAGGGCAAACAGCTGAAGGAATGACAAATCATTGCTGATTGCACAGCATTAGGCTGCCGGCTGTTTGAGGACTCGCAAATAGAAAGACGGGCGCCGAAACTCAGAAACCGGCTAAACTTATGCAGGCTTTTTCCTATGACGGTTCGTAAAAATTGCAGATTCTATGCACTGTATTCTTTTTGCGCAAGGTGAGTTACTCGGAAATCTTCACCGATTTTGTTCGAAGGAAATCCAGAAAAACAGCATAGTTGGAAACAAAAAGCTTAATCTTGTCAGGATATTCCGAATTTCCATGTTCAATGCGAAGAGTTTTATTGAAAAGGAATTTTTCTTTTTTGACGCTGATCTCACTGAATTTCAGCATTATGATTTTGCGATAAGAAATAATGATAAAATCCTCATAAAGAGAAACCCTTATAAAAGGTCCTTTGTAGGAAATCCATCCGATAATTCCTGCACATCTGAAACTCAGTCTGGGCGTCTTTCCTGTTTCTGAAGGATGTTTTCTGTCTGCCTGAAAATAAATATATGTCATAACCAGGATCAGGGCAGGAATCATCAGCAAAGGAAAAAACATAAACAGATCGTCTCTCATAGCTGTTTATTTTAATGAGGATTCCTGTTTTGTCGAGAAAAAATTGACTGTCCCCGTTGAAATTTCTCTGCTGACAGTACCTCCTTCAAAGGACAAAAGATGGATTTTTTTGAATGATTGATAAACAAATTTACAAATTTGATTGCTCAAAACACTCATCAAAGAGAAAATAGTGTTTTTGAGATTGAATCCGATGTTTGGACTTCTGATAAAAATATTATCTGACTGTTCATCCTGCAGTTCAGATTTTCCAAGAATACCCTTTTAACAGAAAGAATGATTCGGAATCGGAAATGTATTGCATAGAGTCAGTCTGAGCTTGACTTAAAGAGAGTGAATGCATTCATAAAGTACCGTGAAAATGCCTGCAATGAATATGAATTTCACTGCATTGTCTCATTTCGGCAATCATTCAAAACTGCTGCAATACAGCATCATAAGGAATAAATAAAATGTCAGAAGACAGAAATACTGAAATTCAGATTAAAATGAAAAGAAAAACTGGAAAGACTTCCGTAAACGCAGAAAACAGAGATCTTCAGGAAATGCCTTCAGAATTTCTTGAAATAAAAAAAATGACTGAACTGAATCTTTCCGGCAACAGGCTTGGCAGTCTGCCGGATAATATCGGTACACTGACTGAACTGAAGACATTGAATCTGAAGGGAAACAGTCTCTCTTCTCTGCCGAAAAGCTTTTCAAAACTGGAAAAACTGGAAGTTCTGAATCTTGAAGAAAACAGATTTTCTGCCTTTCCGGAGGAAATTCTTGGACTGTCTTCTCTGAAAATTCTGAAACTGAGCTCCAATCAGCTGAATTCCATTTCAGTGCAGACTGGAAATCTGAAAAACCTCTCTGAACTGGATCTGTCGGAAAACAATGATCTGGATCTGACCTCCGTATGTCTGGCTTTTGCAGATTCTGCAAGAAAAATTTATTTCAGCATCGACAGCCCTGCTCCCAAAGGCAGAAATAATATAATTATAAAAGTACCCAGAAAGATATATTTTATTCCAAAAGAAATCGGGCTTCTGAAAAACCTGACAGAACTCAATCTCAATTCCTGCGGAATCAAAGAACTCCCTGCAGAGATATGGAATCTGACAAATCTGGAAATACTCAGCCTGAAGGCAAATGAACTCGTCTTTCTGCCTGAAGGGAAAGTCAATCTGAAAAAATTAAGAACTCTCGATCTCTCGGAAAACAGACTTCAGACTCTTCCTGATGAAATTGGAAATCTGAATTCTGCCGAGCAGCTCAGACTTTCAGGCAATCAGCTGGAAACTGTCCCGGCTTCTCTGGGAAATATGAAAAATCTGAAAATACTTGTTCTAGATGACAACAGGATCAGAAAAATCCCGAAAGAACTAGGGAATCTGAATCTGCTGGAAACGATGAATATTTCCAGAAACCAGCTTGATGAAATACCTTCTGAAATTTCCGGGATGAGCAGCCTGAAAATTCTGCGAATGAATCAAAATAAGATAAAAAGTATCCCAAAAGGATTCAAACTTCTCAAAAAACTTGTCAGTATTGAACTTTCAGACAACAGTATTTCCGCCTTTTCTGCTGAACTCTCGGACTTGCCGGAGCTGTCCCACCTTGTTTTCAGCGGAAACAGAATCAGCTCTCTTCCTGACGAAACTGGTAATATGAAATCATTACGTTCTATTTCGCTGTCAGGTAATCAATTCAAGGCATTTCCTGAGGAGCTGACCATCCTTTCCGATCTGGATTCCCTCAGTCTGGGACAGAATCAGATCCCCTCTGTTCCTGCCAAAATTGAAAGGATGAAAAATATCAGATTCCTGGATATCAGCGACAATCAGATTAAATTCATTCCTGTAGAAGTCTGCTCTCTGAAAAATCTCACAAATCTGCGTGCAGAAGGAAACCTTCTGAAAACTGTTCCGAAGGAAATAGGCAAGCTTTCAAAACTGACAGAGCTTGCAATATTCAGAGCAAATCCGCTGGAATCAATTCCTAAAGAATTTTATAAACTGAACATATTTTCTGAATTTGACTGGGTCAGAAACGGATGGGATTATGATATGTCTGATACTCCCTGGGACAGCCGCATTATTGACGGTGCCTACAAGCTTATCGAAAAATGCAGAACACAGAAGTCTATATCATTAGATCTTAATGAAAAAAGACTTTTTGCTGTTCCGGTTGAAGTATTTGAGCTTAAGCATCTGAAGGAACTTGACCTTTCAGGAAACATTCTGAAATTTATCGGGACAGCAATGGAAAAACTGCAGAATCTGGAACATCTCAGAATGAACGGACTGAAAAAATCCCTGACCCGTCTCGACTGTGATTTTACAACTTTCAAGAAACTGAGGACGCTGGAACTGAAAGAAACAGAACTTCCCAAAGGGGTGGAGGCAAAACTTAAGATATGGGCATCAAAAAACGGATGTCTGATTACTTTTTCCTGAATCTATTTCATTGGAAGAGAAAAAGGAAAACGGAAAGGAATATAGGTTCTTTTCCTTTCAGGCCGAAATTTCAGCAGAGGACATTCAGCATCCGATGATTTCAGCCTGAGTGCAGGCTGAAAAGAATACTGCTTCAGCTCGGAGTACACCGCCGAAAAAAAAGTCATTTCGACATATGCATCACCGTTAAAAGGTATGTATTCGGGAGTACCTGAATATGATTTGCGTATTTCATAAATACCGTCTTTGTTTTTCTCATACAGCACTGCCAGATCAGGATACACATCCTCACTGTCGTTCAGACGGAGTTTCAGGCTTTCTTTCATTATTTTACCATTAAAATTTGTTTTTTCTTTCAGAGAAGAAAACTCAAAAACAAGCTTCAGCTGTTCGCTGTTCAGTACAGGAGGTTCAACTGAATAGAATGGAATAAGCATGGGCCCGGACAGAACCGGATGTTCAGAGGAAGCCGACCATACTTCAAAAACCGTTTTTTCGGTGACCGCTCTCGCTGATATCCTTTCAGATTTTTCATCTCTGTAAAAAAACTTATCTTCCGGTTCGGAGTACCAGTAGGCAGTCACGGATGAACATCGAATAAAAATAAGCATACATATAATATATAAAAACAATGATTTCATTGAGATTTGGATTCAGTCATTCTGAAAATTCAAATCAGATTCATAAACTTCATACACCTCATTAAGTCTCTTCAATCTGGACAATTCTGCCGACTTCTGATCGTTACTGACCTGTATAATGTATTTTGGACCTGTCTCATTTAATAATTTTTCAGGAACTGAATCTGGTCCTGAACTGAAAAAATTTCCCGTTTTTTTCATAATCTGGGCAGCAGCATCGCTGCTGATGTCCTTTCTGAACACTACGACAAGTTTCGAATGTGATGAAGAGTTTTTCTTCGTTCTGTCTACAGACAGACTCCAGAAAAAAAGAAATGTAAAAAGAAAGACTGTCGAAGAAAATACAATCTCCTTTTTAATTTCTCTGTTCTGCATCTTCTGTCTCCTTCAAGAAGCTCCGGTTCATGAATAGACTGTCCTGCAGCCGTAATCCGTAAAGAAGCGCCTCCGACACAGATCTACTCTCTCTGATGAAAAGCAGAAGGCAAATCTAAAAAAAAGGGGATTATAAGGGAATCGTTTCAATTTGAGAATCCGAAAAAAGGCAGCTGAGATGAATAAAGACCGGTCTAAATATTCTAATTTAATTAAAATTTAAACATAATACATTTATAATATGAGAATCATTCGAGTTTCTTCTGATCGGGAGAAAGAATTTCCTTTTTCAGCAGTTCTTCTGAAAGCCTATGACAGTCATCCAGATATGCCATTCCTGCGGCGAGAGTGATTCCGAATCCGGCTGAGGCGGCGATTGCCTGTCCTACGAAAGGAATATATTTGGATATCTGTTTCAGAGTCTGTCTTCCTATGAATTTTTTCAGAAGAAGCATAATCCCTTTCTTCGTTGCATGATGAATGATATTATATGCCAGCGGAGCAACCGCAGGCATCATGACCTCCACAGCCTTGATCTTTTCTTCAGTCAGTCCGTACGAAGTCCGAATGGAAGCAAACAGTGAAACAAGAACTGCAGCATCCACTGCAATGTCTGCTCCGGGTATCGGGTTCAATGCATTTGCAGCAGCGCTTCCTGCTGCAATGTAAACGTATTTTGAACAGGCATCCTTTTTCTCTTCCAGAAACTGGGCGGAATATGCTTTCACCCCCTTTGCCCATTTAATTTTTTTTGCCGGTTCAAGGTTTTCATAAATTTTCTGCTGAAGCACATCAAACCCGTAACTGTCCCTGCAGCTCGTAAATATAATTTCATTATCCTCTGACTGAATCTGCTTTCTCACATCTGAAACAATCTCAGCTTCCAGTTCAGTGATATCCCTGCCCTCTTCCCAGATCTCATCTCTTTTGTTTCTTACAAAAATACAAAGCTTTCCGCTCTTTTTCAGATCCTGAAAAAAATCATGATCGGCCTGCATAATCTTGCCTGAAAATACGCATAAAAAAAGGTCAAAGGAATCCAGCTCGAATTCATCAAAATAAGTCTCTTTAGGAAACTGTGCTGTTCCATACCCTGGAAGATCTACGAGAAGCAGACCGTTCCATTCATACGGTTTTTCCGCAAGAGTGGTGTCAGTCTTCTGACCGGTCGGTGCGACCTTTTTTCCGATCAGCCTGTTGATGATTGAAGACTTGCCTGAACCAGGCTGACCGAAAAGCGCCACGCGAACCTTCATATTTTCATCTTCTTTCAGTTTCTCAAGTATTCTCTGAAGTTCATCCTGAATTGTCATGCGGCACATTTAATTTTGCCTGCAGGAAAAATCAAGAATGTAAATTTTTTGGCAACTACTCAGCCTTGCGGCAGCGGCTCACGCAATTGCGTCGTAGTTACTTTAACCCCACAGTTTGCTTGGGGAGTATGCCTACCGGCGGTTTCGCAAGTGCGGAAGCTGCTAAGGGACTGTCGTCCCTCGCAAAGCTGGGACGCGGCTAAAAATCCCTGCTTTTTCATTAATTTCAGTTTCAAAAGCATTAACATTTTCTTACAAACCTTGATTTTATTGAGTTTTAGAAAAAATACGCTGAGTAGTTAAAATTTTTTTACCCATTCTCTTGCACCGTTTTGGCTGTCTGCGTTTTTTTTGACTGTGATTGCAGGAACATTTTGACAGTCCTAATGTATGGAAACGGCTGCAAACTCCCATCCCAAAATCAGCTTCTTTTCAGATTCTGACTGGAAATTTTTTTTTGAACAATGTCAGAGTCAATTTAGACAGAAGGAAAAAAACAGCTTGACTTCATTATCCGGTATGAACAATGATAAACCTCCAAGGATAAAAAAAATGAGCAGCAGAACAGCACTGAATTTTCTTTTTATATTATATGCAATTGTATTTAATTCCTGCAGACTGAATGAACTTGTCTATGAACCTAAGACAACTCCTGAACAGTGGTGCAGAATACGCCCTTGCATTGATATGGGAGGATTTATCTTCAATGAACCGCTGGGTTCATTTCTGGTCTTTCTGCTGGCATTTCTCTGGGTGCTTTCGGGCTTCTACTTTCTGAAGAAAAACAGCGGACAGAAATCCAGAAACTGGTTCGGGATTGCACTCGTCCTGGGAGGAATAGGAGCATTTCAGGCAGGAATCAGCTATCAGGCATTCAGTTATCTTCTGAAATGCGCGGGAAGGGAATTCTGCCAGCTGACAAACGGTTTTGAAGTCGGATACAGCGTGACCCAGGCAGTAAGCGTAAGCGCAATGATGACGGCAATGGCATTCGCCTGTACAAAAGGACTTTTCCGAAAAAGCATCATTGTCTACAGTCTTCTGAACGCAGTCATTTATATCATTATAACTGTAATCGGTGTATCCCAGCTGAACAAGGTGCTTCTCTCTTTTGAAGTGCTGATGCTTTTTGCACTTCCGGGAATTCTTCTGGTTCTGCTTATCTCCGGAATCGGCTATATCAAAAGCAGAAATTCACTCGATGGATCTCTTCTTATGGCAGCTGTTCTGCTTGTGCTAGTGAATGTCGCATACTTTGGATACTATGCAGCAGGAATCACAGCCAGTCTTTATCAGGAAGGGAAAGGATTTTACTTTTCTGAAAATGATGTGCTCCACGTCGGAATGATTTTATGGCTCTGGTACACAGTGACGTATGTAGGCAGACATCTGAAAGACATTGAAGATATTTCTGCATAATTTACGGTGCAGAAATACATCGCACTGAATAAGCTGTATTCTTCCACATTGATCCGACATTGCTGTCAGCGAAATATATAAAGATTGCCGTGCCTGTATTGGAAGTATTGGTTGTCGATGTCCAATAGAGAGTACCTGTTCCTGGAAACAGCGCATTTATGACAGTGTTGCTCCAGCTCGAACACATTGTTCCGTTGTTCGGCATTGTATCATCATTGCACTTATCCAGAAATTTCAATTCATATACAGAGGGAACTCTCCACGATTTTCCTGCCATACTGTAGGAATTGCAGGCATCAAAAAGGGGACCGCTGCTGACTGCAAGATTCGGATCGTTTCCATTGCAGCTGTTGTCTGACGTACTGCAGAACATAACATTTATCCCTCCTGTACAGTTGTTTGTCCCGGAATTCCAAGTCTGTCCGTAACTGCATTTTGCAAAGTACAGAAGCTGAGGAGAATATGTATGAGCACCGAAGGTTCCCGATTTTCCGATAAACTGTACAGTTCCGTTCAGGCAGTCGGTAAATGTTCCCCAGGGTACTGTCAAGGAGGAACCGGTACATCCGTTATAAACGGAGATTGTCAGTCCGAACGAAGTTGATCCTGATGAGTTTGAGACAGTCACCGTGTAATTCGCCAAGGAGGAAACCTCCCAGGGGGAACCGCTGATAATGCAGGTACTGCTGTCAAGAGTAAGTCCAGTCGGCAGATCGGGAGAGACCGTGCAGGATACGCCAGTCCCTGTCAGAGAAGGAACCATCCTGGAAATGGCAATCCCCTGAGCAAGACTGTAAAAACTTCCTGAATATTTGATGACAGGCGGTACAGGCACCTGCACTTGAGGAGCAGGCAGTCTTATGCCTGCAATCAATGCGCGGATCAGTCCATCCGGCCCTCTGACATCAAATGGAGACTTATTTGCCTTAAGACATCCGAATAAAAAAAAAGCTAAACTGAATCCTGACAATGCATTCAGAACTGACCGGACAATGTACCGACCTCCCTTTGAAAGCCCTTCATGACCGAAAGACGGGGAAGCAAAGTGATTAAGAATTTTCTCATAGATCTTCTGAATGTATATTTGCATGACATTCTGTTTTCATTACATTTTGCAAATTTGTGCAGTCTTGTCAAGCTTTCCCAAAAACAGAATATCGATTTTTACGATCTGATTTGCAGTGCCGGACTTCTGACAGTCTGTGTTTTCTGAAAGTTTTCGGACTGCGCAAATGTCCCTGATCTGACTGAAAGAGTCCTGTTTCGGCTTCGACGAATCCATGGAATACCGATATTGTCAGCCTGCTTATAAAACTCTGCTGCCCTGTCAAGCATCAGCAGTAAAAATATTTCCGCCTGTCAATTTTGACAGTCTGCATATTACTGTTTCTGAATATTCAAGACAATAAAGGAATGCTCAGTCATCTCTGCTCCGGATATACGGACTCATGCGGCAACTCGGGATTTGACGGAAAGTTATTCCAGCCCATTTAACGTGTGCTCACTGCTGGACACTCCCATTCGGTCCGGCGGAAAGCTGATCGGCATCATATGCTGTGAACAGACAGCTGTTCAAAAATACTGGTCAAGGGAAGAAGAGAACTTTGCGGTATCTCTCGCCGGCATACTCGCAGGTTATTTTGAATGGGAAGAAAGGCAGGCAGCCTTTTCCGAATTAAAGGAAACAAAAGAAGAAATTGAAGATTTAAATCAGTTCACTTACCTTGTGAATTCTCTTTCAGAACTTGATGACATATTTACGGAAATACATAAGTATGTTTATATTAAATTTAATATAGCAAATACCTGGCTCTTTCTGCCGGATGAAAAAAAAGAAAATCTGTTCAGTTACAAAGCTTACAGTTATAATGAGGCACTGGATGACAGATATGAGGGGCTGAAAAGTAAAAAGATTCCCCTTACGGAAACAGAAGGGGGATTGCTCAATCTTATATTTCGCAGAAAAAAGCCGTTTTACATCGACAGGGTGACCAAATTCAGTTCTTTACTGGACAGAGAATTTACTGAGGCATTGTCCTTAAAATCATTTCTTTATGTTCCGCTTGTTCGAAAGGACAAGTGTGCAGGAATATTTGCTTTCGGCAGTCATGACGAAAATATGAATATTACAAAATCAGAAATTCGAAAGCTGTCCAACGTCTGTTCCCAGATTGCCGGTGCAGTAGATACAAAAAATCTTCTGCAGCTTGTAGAGAAAGCAAAACAGGAAACAGAAACACTGAACAGACTGATCAAGAGCCTGAATGAGGACCTGAATATAAGAAATATTATGAATAAGGTTCTTCAGTTTGTGAAAGAAAATTTCGGCATTAATTTTTATGCATTATATAATGCAAATTCAGAAAAAACCTCTATTTCACTTCTGGATATAAATTTTCCCGAATACATAACGGAAGATGACCGAAAGAAGATATTTAATTTTCGAATTCCTGTCCAGAATGCAAAAGGACCGCACGCATACGCATTCAAAACGAAAAGACCCCTTTATCTTCCTGAAATAACCAGCCACGAAGGAACAAAGGAGGAGTTATTCATACTGAACAAGTTTAAAATAGAATCAATACTTTTGATGCCTCTGCTGCTGAACAATGAAATGATCGGAATACTGGATTTTTCAGATTCTGAAGTAATGAAATTGACAGAGGAAGATATTACCAAGATCTCCATACTGAGCGAACAGCTCGCCGGAATCATTTACGGTTCCAATCTGTTCAAGGAGGCAAAAATACAGGCTGAAATTGATCGCGGTATCGCCTTTATGGCACAGAGAGAGGCAGAGCAGGAAAGAAGTAAATCGGAAAAACTGCTCTTGAACATTCTCCCGATAAAAATTGCAGATGAACTGAAAGAAAACGGATATGTAGAGCCTGTCTATTTTGAAAATGCTTCGATTATGTTCACAGACTTCAAAGGCTTTACTCGGATTGCGGAGGAACTTTCTCCTCCGGAGCTGATCCGGGAACTGGATGTCTGCTTTTCCATATTCGATCAGATTGTACAGAGGAACGGACTGGAAAAACTGAAGACAATCGGTGACGGCTATATGTGTGCCGGAGGCATTCCGGAAAAAAATTCAACTCATGCTGCTGACTGCTGTCTTGCCGCTCTGGCAATTCAGACATATATGAATCAGTTCAAGGAATTTAACCGGACAGTCGGAGGGGCATTCCTCGAGCTTCGTCTGGGAATCAATTCAGGACCTGTCATCGCAGGTGTGATCGGAGAACGTAAGTTTGCATATGATGTATGGGGGGACACTGTAAACACGGCAAGCAGAATGGAGTCCAGCGGCACTCCGGGCAGAATCAATGTAAGCGGTTCCACTTATGATCTGACGAAACATCTGTTTGACTTTGAGTACAGAGGAAAGGTGACTGCAAAGAACAAAGGAGAAGTGGACATGTACTATCTGACCGGCATTAAAGCCTTATTATCCAAAGACGATGACAGAAAGACTCCGAACGAAAAATTTTGGGAACATTACAAAAACCCTGTCATTTGAATACTGCTCTGAGTTCCAAAATTCTCTGTTTATCCAGACTGTATGTATTGCAGGCATCGAGCAAGGGACTGCAGAACTGAAGGAATATGTTATCGGTGTGCGGAGCAGTGCAGGCAATTCGAATCAACAGGAGATTTTGTCCTGAGACAGTGTAATGATAAAAAATGATAAATTCTTTTTTTGACAGGATTTTAAATTTTCTAATCTCTGCTGTCCTTAAACCGTCTCTGGTAAAAGGACAGCTTCAGTTCTCAGCTGATCAGTAGTTTCTTCCTCTGCTGAAATTATTTCTTCCGCCGCCGTTGAAGTCTTTTTTGGGCTGAGCTTCATTGACCTTCATATTGCGGCCTTTCAGTTCTCTGTCGTTAAGTTCGCTGATAGCAGCAAGAGCTTCTTTTTTGTTGTCCATTTCCACAAAACCGATTCCTCTGGATTGACCAGTGTATTTGTCGGTAATGATTTTGGCAGAATTGACCTGTCCATAAGCTTCAAACATAGCAGCGATATCGCTCTCAGTGGTTTCGTAAGATAGATTTCCTACATAAATATTCATAGTGAATGTCCTTAATTTTTTTTTGACTGGAGCTTATAAAGATAAATTCAATATTTATTTGAAAAATAGAAAAAATCTTATTATAAAATTTCTTTGTTTTTAAAGATAACTTCAGGAGAAAGGCAGAAACACAAATACTCTTGAGAACAATAATCAAAGGGAAACAAATAATCCAAATCAATTACTACATTATTTTTAGCAGGAAATCAGTCAAGTTTATATCAAAAATCCGAACTGTTTCCCATAAGACAGCAGGCAGAATCTTGTTCAGGTCAATGGGTTTCTTGAGGGCTTGCACTGGCGGCGGGACGGTGCAAGGCGGAATTTACACTGAAGTACGCGAGGGATGCGCAGAATAAAAACTGTTGAAGCACCGCGAGATGCTGCAGCACCACTCACTATTCGTCCGAATCCCCGCCTAAATATTCACTTGAATCCTCAATTTCATCCCCTCTGATGCAGACTGTTATATCATCAAAACGCTTTGAGAAATCTTCCAGAGAAATCCAGAAGGAGCCATCATCTGCCGGTTCGAAACCGAGTGCTTCTTTAACTTCCGGATACTCTTCCCAAAGTTCTGAATCATCGCACCAGTCGCCTTCCCATTCACCATATCCCCATGGATTGCGTAATTTCAGGAGCATAAAATCATCAGCTCTGACGGCATCTGTCAGAGAATAAACATGCGAAGCAGTAATTCCTCTTGCATCATTTTCAATTTTATACAGATATGCTGAACAAGTCATTATATCTTCATTTTCATTATGCTCAACAAGAAGGTCGAACAATTCTTCGAGACTGTATTTCTCGTCTGTTCCATCAATATAGTTTATGCCGTTTTCAATATCGAATTTATGCGTGCTCCGCTTCCATCGGTCAGTAATTTCAACTTCTTCTCTTGAAAAAACAACGGTTCGCATTCCTGTCAGATGAGGAAAAACGAGTCCGGAAATGTAAGCCCCGAAATTTCTGTATGTACCGCAAAACTTTGCAACAGCCTTTTCGAGAAGCAAAGGCCACAGTTTGTTTTTATTTGAAGTACAGTATATTGGAGTTTTATTCAATGATGGAATGTAAGAATCAATTTCAACACTCTCCCATTCATTGGTTCTTAAATCAAAGATCTGAAGTTCGTACCTGCCGTCCTCCGGAATCTCCTGTGTAATAAAAAGGTTTTGCACTAAATCAGGAAATTCAGCTAAGGCCGCAATCGCACTGATAAACCAGCAATTTCCCATTGAACCCTGACTTACATCATCCGTTGAAATTTCACCGAACAGCTCGCCGTCTTCAAATATCTCTTCTGCCTTTATCCATTCCACTTCACTGTTATCATTATTTTCCAAAAGTGAATCATCAGTATGCGGAAAATCCTCATCATAAAAGTATTCCAGATCTTCATTTTTTGAACGTTTATTTCCCAAATTGCATCCTCCAAAATCATAAAAATAAACAGCTTTATTTTATCCCATTTTTATCAGTTCGATCAAAGATTCAACTGTTAAGTGCATAAGGTATGCTTGACGAGTAAAGACTTCATAAAGTGTTTGCAGAATATTTTTTTCAGCACTTACGGTCTCGCTTTTCCGCCAATAGTCCTGATCTGATTTTAAATCAGAGCTGTCAACAGGCTTTATCGTCACTTATTGACTTCTCCATATCCGACTGCTGGCGAATTGACGTCAGCTTCAGAGTCTGCAGTTGCACTGAGTCCGTCAATCGGTGACTGCAGCAAGTCTTTTTTGACCAGACTTTATGATGAAATTAATTTAATCAACTTATTTATTATCAACTTTATTTCAATTGATAATGAAACTCTGTTTCCGATTTGACAGATGACCGCCCAAGCATCCGTTCATTGGACGGAAAACTTGCCTGGAAAAATCGGCTTGCAGTATTTCCATCTGTCTGCCAGTATCAGACTGACACAGGAAACCTATGCGGGAAAAACAGAAAAATCCGAATCATTCAGAAACAGATAATCAAATGAATGAATTTATTAATCTTGGCCATGCAGTCTGTAAAAAACAGAAAGATGAAACCTGGACCTATGCTCTCAGTCGAATGAATGAAAGAAGGAATAATTTTCGGACAGAATACAGGGAAAGATTTCTGAAAGAAAATAAAAAAAATTATTCTGTAATGCCTCTCACTGAAGAGGAGGTGAATAAAATTCAGGAAAGCATAGGAGGAAAACTACCGGAAGATTACAGACAGTGGCTTCTCGATATCGGATATTATTATAAATTAAGAGATATTGCTTATGACGGAGAAAATCCAGCGTGGATTTCAAGACCCTTTCATTTCATCAGCAGATACGAAGAGACCTGGAACGAGGATGAAGATCAGAGGAGGCTGCAGACAGCCGTTGCTCCCTGTTTTCAGGATCGGATCAGAAATCTTCCCAGATCGCTCGAATACGGATGTTTCGACGGTCTTCTGAAACTGAACGGTGATGAACCTTTCCATAATCTGGTGGTGAATTCAGGTGATCCCTTGCAGACAGGACGCATCTGGGCATCTTATGATTACAATGTATTCATTACTGAACCGATAGAAGAATGTGAAGAGTTCGTGAAGGAATACGGATACAAAGGCGGTCCCATGGATTTCATTGATTATGCGAGGCTCGTTCTGTATACATATTTTAATTAATGCCTGTCTGAATGAAGAACAGGTGCGGCACGGAGATAAAAGCACTCAGCCGCAAAAAACTGATTTTATTCTTGACTAAATTACAAATAACAAAATATGTAACTTGTAAGGAGAAATTATGAATGTACTGATTACAGGCGCGGGCGGGGGCTTTGGAAAGCTTACAGTAAAGGAACTTGCAGAAAACGGCTTTTCGATTGTCGGAACGATGCGCGACATAAAGAACCGAAACAGGGAAAATGCTGCAGAGCTGGAAAAGCTGGGTGCAAAAGTCATCGAGATGGACGTGACTTCTTCAGCCAGTGTGGATGCCGGCATTTCTCAGGCTCTGAAAATTCTGGGAAAAATAGATGCAGTCATCAATAATGCAGGTGTAGGAGTTTTGGGACTTCAGGAAACGTTTACCCCTGAAGATTTTCAAAGACTTTTTGAGATCAATGTATTCGGAGTTCAGAGAGTCAACAGAGCAGTCATTCCGCATTTTAGAGCGAATGGAAACGGCCTTCTCGTTCACATATCCAGTCTGCTGGGAAGAATCACAGTACCGTTTTACGGTCCTTACAACGCAAGCAAATGGGCACTGGAAGCAATGGCAGAAAATTACAGAACAGAGCTTTCCGGTTTCGGAATTGAATCCTGCATTGTGGAGCCTGGAGGATATCCGACCAGCTTTATTGAAAATCTCATCAGACCCAGCGATCAAAAAAGAATTCAGGAACTGGGGGAATTTGCGAAATTTCCGGAAGAGTTTCTCAAAGGATTTGAACAGGGACTTGCCGGTAATCCGGAACAGAATCCCCGCAAGGTGGCAACTGCAATACTGGACCTGCTGAAAAAACCGAAAGGAGAGAGACCCTTCAGAACAATTGTTGACAGTATGGGAATGGGAACCCATATTGAAGATTATAATTCACACCTCGCAAAGGTGACTGAAGGAATTTATTCAGCATTTGGAATAGCACATTTACTCAAAGTCAAGGCATGAAAGATAAAACTTGCTTGCAGAATGCAGGCAAGTAAGTTCCTGTAAGCTGTATGCCAAAAACTGGGATGACATGTACGGAAATCAGAGAAAAGGCAATTGAGTATGCCGAAGAACGAATCCGCAGGCTCGGATTTGAGAAAATTCGGCTGATTGATGTTGCCAAGGATCTGGGCATTTCCCATGCAGCCTTATACCAGCATTTTCCGGACAAGGCAGCTCTTCTGGAATCGGTTACCGAGAAATGGCTGATGGCGGCTGATTCTGAATTGGAAACGGTAATAAAACAAAAAAAGACTGCAGCTGAACTGATAGTGCTCTGGTTTCTCTCCCTGCATCGAATAAAAAGAAAAAAAGTATCTCTTGATCCGGAATTATTCAAAGCGTTTGATACAGCGGCAGAGGAAAACAAGGGATGTATTCAAAAGCATCTGTCGAATGCCCAAAGACAGCTGTCAGACTTAGTCTCACAGGCAATGAAGGAAGGAAGCATAAAAAAAGACTCCGTTCCCAAAACAGTGGAAATTCTTTTTCTGGGTACAATCGCATTTCATTATCCTAAACTCGTTGCTTTGAATCTGCAAGACAGCCAGGAACAGAAATTAAGGTCTGTCGTGAACGCACTGCTTTCCGGCTTAAAATAATTTGACACAGAGTCCGAAAGTCGGCGCACAGACTGAATGCCCGAACAAATAAAATCTTTACAAAAAAGGCAGAGACGATTTTTCTATTACCATCGTACGATGAAAATTGCGTTTATCACTTTAATCTCCATTCTGGCTTTTCAGAACTGCTTCAGCTGGTTCAAAAGTACTCCTCCTCAGGAAAAGAAGCTTTTTTTTATTGAACCTGATTTTTCGAAACTCAAGAAAGCACAGGCGAAACTGGGCTTTTTTAAAAGCAGATTCCGGATTTCTCCATTTTTCGAAGGGAAAGGCCTCACTTATAAGCAGACAGACATCAATTTTGAAACAGACTTTTACAATGAGTTTCTGATCTTTCCAGCGACAAATCTGACTGAAGTCATTAACAAATGGATCCAGGACTCGGAACTCGCAGAATATACTCCATTTAATCTCGCCGATGAAGAAAATACTCTTTTAGCAGGAAACATCAATGCCTTGTACGGAGATTTCAGAAGTGAAAAATCTGCAAAGGCAGTATTGGAATTGGAAATGTACATCCAGAAATCAAAATCTGACAAATTGGCCTTTAGGAAAATTTACAGGAAGGAAATCAGCCTGACAAAGCCGACTCCGGAAAATCTGGTCATAGGCTGGAATCAGGCATTGACAGAAATCTTAAATCAGTTCACTAACGACATAAGGAAATAAAACATGTCCCATCACGGCGGTAACAATACAAAACCGGTCATAGTTGCAATTCTGGCAAACGCAGTTATTGCAGTTTCAAAAGCAGTCGGTTATTTTTTCAGCGGCTCATCTGCACTTCTTTCTGAAACGATTCACTCGATCGCAGACGTTATGAACCAGGCCCTTCTTCTCATCGGAATCAAAAGAGGAAGCCTGGGCGAAAACGAAATGTTTCATTACGGACACTCTCAGGAACGTTTCTTCTGGAATCTTGTATCTGCAATGGGGATTTTTGTACTGGGATGCGGAGTGACAGTCTATCACGGAGTGCATGATCTGCTTCATCCGACACCGTTTAAACAGGCAGGCGCGGAACAGTACGTCATCGAAATCATACTTTTGATTTCTCTGGTTATGGAAAGTTATTCCTTCTATGTGGCAGTGGGTGAAATCAGAATACAGGCACAGACAAGAAGCAAAAAATTCTTTGCTTACCTGGCTGAATCCACAGACCCTTCCATCAGCGCCATTTTCTGGGAAGATCTCGCCGCAATCTCAGGTATCCTTTTAGCATTATTCGGTATTGTGCTTACGAATCTCACAGGCGACAAAACATTTGATTCTGCCGCAAGTATACTGATCGGTCTGCTTATGGGCTGGATTGCATACCATCTGGCAATCGAAAACAAAAGATTCCTCACTGACAGATCCATTCCAGATTTTGAAATGAGAGCAATTGCAAAGATGCTCGACGACGATAAAATGATCAAATCCTGCTCTGAAATCAGAACAGTGGTGCTCGGTCCGGACAGACTGAAATTCTCTGCAAAAGTGGAACTGGATATGAAAGAACTTCTTCCTGCAGTCATTGAAGCAGAGCTGACAAAACATTCCAAAGGAAAAAAGACAGGAGTCAAGCCGGAGGAACTGAAGACGATACTCTCCGAGTATTCAGTCGACCTGTATGAAGTGCAGAAAAAAGAAATTGCCAGAGTAACAAAAGAACTTGAATCCAAAGTACCGAATCTGAAACACGTGGAGCTTAGAATCTGATGAATCCAGTAAAATATCTTTCCGATAAAGTCGGCGAACATTCCAAGGGCTATAAAATGCTCATCGTCAGGACATATTCTGTTGTTCTGAAAAACGTCCTTACAGACGGATTCCCCTACCTGATGAAAGGACTCTATTATGCTGCAAGGGGAAAAAAGAATGAACAGTACAGGGCTTTCACTCACGGGTCAATGACCTGGGGAAGAACAGTCATCAAGAACACAAAAACCACAGTCTACAGGTCAAATGAAATTACAATTCCAGAGACAGGACATATGATTTACCTGAATCATGTGAATGAACTGGACTTCCCGTTTGACTGCTGTGTGGTAAACAAACCTTTTCTCGCAAACCAGACAATCAAGTCCACATACCTTGCCTACTGGTGGATGAAGGCGATGGGTTCCCAGGTATTCGATACATCCCATCAGAGAACAATTGCAGTTTCCGTAAGAAACCTGATGGCCGGACTGAAGGACTACAGCTATATCGTATATCCTGAAGGACAGAATACATACAGCGAAGACATCAAACCTCTGAAAAAAGGAATGGTCAAACTCGCATTTGAAAATAAAATTCCTGTGGCGGTTGTGCTGAAATCCGGAATCAGAAGACTTCAGGAGAAACAGTCAGGAAATGTCATCGGATACAGAATGGCGGGAATCATCCATCCGGAACAGTTCAAGACCTGGGAAGAATTCAGGGATCACGTGCATGACAGAATGGTTGAAGAAAAGAAAATTCTGGATAAAGAAGTAGAAGAAAGAAATGCCCAAAATTCATAAACTGCTGATCGCGAACAGAGGTGAAATTGCACTTAGAATCATCCGTACATGCAATAGACTGAACATAAAGACAGTCGCAGTCTATTCGGAAGCAGACAAGGATTATCCTTTTGTGAAGGCCGCAGGAGAGTCTTACCTGCTCGGTACTGCAGAAGCGTCCAAGTCCTATCTGAATGCGGAGAAACTGATTGAAATCTGCAGAACCTCCGGGGCGGATGCAGTTCATCCCGGTTACGGATTTTTATCAGAAAATGAGGGATTCGCAAAAGCACTGCAGACTGCAGGAATCATATTCATCGGCCCGAGTTCTGATGCAATCCGAATGATGGGAGACAAGACAGAATCCCGAAAGAAAATGAAAGAGACAGGAGTTCCTGTTATTCCAGGCTATGACGGAAGCAATCAGGATGAAAAATTTCTGCAGGAAGAGGCAGAGAAAATCGGATACCCTGTAATGATCAAAGCCAGTGCGGGCGGAGGCGGAAAGGGAATGCGCAGAGTGGACAGAAAGGAAGACTTTCTTGAATCTCTGTATGCGGCGAAGAGAGAGGCAAAAAACTTCTTCTCTAATGATTCTGTATTCCTGGAAAAATATGTTCTATCCCCAAGACACATAGAAGTGCAGATCTTCGGAGACTCTCACGGGAACTATGCCGCCCTTCATGACAGAGACTGTTCAGTTCAGAGAAGACACCAGAAGGTCATAGAAGAAGCTCCTGCTCCCCAGCTCCCTGAAAATATCAGAAAAGAAATCAGAGATGCATCCATCCTCGCGGCCTCCTCCATTCGCTATGAAAATGCAGGGACTGTGGAATTTGTATACTCTGACGGAAAATTTTACTTCCTGGAAATGAACACAAGACTGCAGGTGGAACATCCGGTGACTGAAATGATCACAGGTCTGGATCTTGTGGAACTTCAGATCAGAACTGCAGAGGGAGAAAAACTCCCCTTTACCGCAGAGACTGTTCCTCCGGTAAAAGGTCACGCAGTGGAACTCAGGCTTTACGCAGAGGAGCACGGTCTGCCGAGAAGCGGAAAGATACATACTTTCGGCACAACGGAAGGACTGACTGAGGGACAGAGAATTGATTCAGGAGTGGAATCTGGATCCTATGTTTCTGTTCACTATGATTCCATGATTGCAAAACTGATTTCCTTCGGAAAAAACCGCGAGGAAGCAATACAAAATGCACTTTCCTTAACAGAAAAAAATATCGTTTTCGGAATACCGGTAAATCACTCTTTCCTGAACGCAGTTCTGAAGCATAAAAAATTCAGAGAGGGCGGAGTCAATACAGGATTTCTTGAAGAATACTCGGAGGATCTCAGGAAGACTGAGGAAACGAATGAGTCGGAACTTGCAGAATGTGCATTTCTTGCTCATACAGTAAGTTCAACAGTCTTTGAAGGCGTTAAAGGAAACATAGCAGGAAGGAAATTTCTCTGGGAAGAGAAAAAGACCGAAAACCCGGTAAAAGTCCTTCTGAACAGAGAACTGATTCTTGAAACAAAAACGTATTTGAGAAACGGTGAGGAATTCGTCGCAGAAGCCGTTTCCGATGACGAGATCAGAATCACCCATCAGTCGTTTCAAAAGACATTTTCAATAAGAGCACTTACAGTTTCACAGAAAAATATTCTGCATTGGAACGGAAGGAATGTCTTTTATGAAAGATATTCAGCTCATATCTATCTGCACCATTTTGGGAAAAACTGGAACTTCCATCTGAAAATTCAGGGGAACAGCGGATCCAAAAACAGCGGATTCAAAAGCCCAATGCCCGGCAAAATCATCTCTGTCAGAGTAAGGCCTGGAGACAATGTTGTGGAAGGGGATATTCTGATGATCGTGGAAGCAATGAAGATGGAAAACCAGATCAGAGCATACTCTGATCTGAGTATTGAAGAGGTCTACTTCAAGGAAGGTGATCTTGTTACCGGAGACGATCAGCTTCTGAAAGCAATAGAGCTGGACTCCTGATTACAGAAGCACCGGCTTGTCGGAAATTTCATTTTTCTTGGTTGAAGGACTGGAATTAGGAAATTTCTGACTGAGAAGTTCCGTGACCTGCATAATCCCGTTCACCGAACCTTTTTCGTAAAGACCCTTGCTGTAGTAGGAACTCATCGACTCCGCAATCTCATCCCAGACTTTCTGATTTACCTGAGAAGAAATGCCTCTGTCCGCAATGATTTCAATTTTTCTTTCTGCCAAAAGAACATAAATCAGAACTCCTGAGTTTCCCTCAGTATCCCAGATACGAAGATTGGAAAAAACCTCCAAAGCCCTTTTCCTGGAATCAAAGTGCTGAAAGATCTTATCCGCAGAAAAAGATCCTTCTACCGCAAAACAGATCTCGCCCGAGTGTTTTGTCTCTGAGTCCTTAATGACAAGCTCAATTGAATCCAGAACTTCCTTAGTAAAATATTTTTTTACCATGAATCCTGGATAGAAAAGATGAGT
>DAORDI010000004.1:0-19264 GCA_035345895.1 Leptospiraceae bacterium | reverse complement strand
AGTCTGGCATAATCCTCATCATCTACTAAAGCAACTTTCCCTCTGGACAATTTGATTTTTTTCATTCGAATTCCCTGTATTTGTATAAATTTCCTGATCTGAAACTCAAGTCCAGTACAATTTTCAGAGAATTCTTACCGATACTTTAAATGGAGGGATCTGTGAGAAAAAAAATTGGTGTAGTCTCTGATCATGGCGGATTCAGACTGAAAGAATTCCTGAAAAATTCATTGTCCGAAAAACATGAAGTTGTAGATGAAGGTGTGTACGAAGAAAAATCTGCCGATTACCCAACTGTGGTAAAATCTGCCTGCGAAAACCTGCTTGCCGGAAAGTTTGACCTGCTGATAGCGGTGTGCGGAACAGGAATAGGAGCTTCCATTGCTGCGAACAGGATAAAAGGAATCAGAGCAGCACTGTGTCATGATGAATTCACTGCAGAGATGAGCAAGAGACACAATAATGCCAACGTACTGGTTCTGGGAGGAAGAGTCCTTGCAGAAGACCTGTCCGCAAGAATTACGGATAAATGGCTGACAGCAGAATTTGAAGGAGGCAGACATGAGAACAGGATCCAGCTTCTGGACAAGTAAACTTCTCATTTCAGTCCTTGCCCTTTTTCTGATTCAGTCCAGCGAATTTAAATTTGGAAGCGACTCAGACCACAAATTTCAGGGTCTGAAAAAAAACAAAGTCATCGTAGTGAAAACAGGCGTAAATGACTTCAGGCTTGAACTTGCCAAGAATAAGCATAAAAGCACAGAACTGTTTCTTGACTTTGAAAATAAAAACTCATCCGACCTCAAGGATCTGAACGGGAATTATGAAATCAATGATTCTCTCTATTCAGTCTCTGAGGGCAAGACAATGTACGGAAAGAGATATGCTTCATTTACGACGAGAGAGAGTCAGATAAGAATCAGATCCAATCCGACGAGACTTCTTTCAAAGACAGTAATTTCTGAACCGTTTTACTTTTCATTTTTCATTATGCCCGGTGAAGTGGAACAGAGTTCCACAATCTTTTCGAAGACATACATTACCGGTGCAAAAAAATACGGAATAGAATGCAAGGTGGCAAACAGCAGAACGGAATTCGTCTTTCATAATTTGTTTTCCTACAGAAAAGGCGAAACTAGATCATTCACTCTTTCCAGTTCCGACAGACTGAAATCAAAAGTTTGGACACATATCACAATCACATACGATCCCCAGAGCGGCGAAGGAAAACTGTTTGAAGACGGTGTTGAAAAATCGGAGTTCCACGCAGTTCTCAGCAGTGCGGAACCGACAGCCCTGCTGGCAGGCTTTCATCCAAACGATACATCCTACCTTGTGATAGGAAAAGGTTTTTACGGAAAACTCGACAACTTTCTGATAGGAAGGGGAGAACTGCCGGATGTATCAAAAATGACCCAGCCTTACGATAAAGTAGATTATAATGAAAACATACAGTTTGTAAATCATACTAAAGGGTATGCTGTGTCAAAAGTAATGAAGACAGAAAACTCAAAGGCTGTACCTCTTGAACTTGTATACAAAACTAATGTTCCCGAAGGCACTCATCTGGAAATTCTGTACAGATTTTCAGAAGAACCCTTCTCCGAAGAAGACAAGGAACCTGTATGGACCCATTATGACCCGGAAACGTTCAAGGCCGGGGCAGAGGCCTCCCCATTTCAGTTTTTTCAGTGGAAAGCAATTCTCAGATCAGACTACTCCGGAAAAAAAACGCCCTCACTGACTTCACTCACGCTGAAATACAGAAAAACAGTTCCTCCTAGCCAGACATTCGGACTTAAACTAGCAAAAACAGACAACTCTGAGATGAGAGTATGTTTTACCTGGAACTCAAACCATGAAGAAAATGTAAAGAACGGAGGAGGTTATCTTCTTCATTATGGTGTATCCCCTGAAAAAATGGCTGGAACAATTGCACTGGATAAATTCGGTTCGAAGATCAACGGACTTGAAAATGGACAGACACTTCAGGACAAATACACTGCACTTTCGTTCTGCTTGGACAATGATACAATACTTTATAATGCAGAAAGACATAAGGACAGAAATATGCTCCTCCTGAAAAGAGGAATCACTTATTATGTGAAAATTTCCGCCTACAACAGCAGTTTCCCCATTCACTCTGTCTTCAACGGTTCCAAGATTGGTGCTGACCAGAAAAGCAGGCTCTCCAGCCCAGTGACATTCACCTTCAAATCTGACACCGACTGATTTTTGTAGGAACTCCTAAAAATGGGATACTTGCACGGCGTAAAATGCCGTGCAAGTCCGGGCTCTCAGCTTCCGTCCATTTTTTGCATCTGCAAAAAACGGACGCCGCATCGATCCCTATCCCGAGCCCTCACCAATTCCGTAGGAACTCCTAATTTCATTCCGCAATTGCTGAATGCACCCTTAAGAATAAATTTGCGTTAAGATGAAAAGACAGATTTTTTTTTAATGATATATGACATTTCAAGACAGGTATTGATAAAGGAGTCTTGAATGACAGCAGAGGAATTTAATGATAAAATATTCGGTGAGGAAATAAAAAGCCAATTTCGCCTTTCACAAAGCGGTATCTCTACACTTTTGATTCCTGAATTTATGCAGGAGCACTTTAAAATGCAGGAGAAAAAATTCGGTGGGAAGGCTGAATATCTGACCCACCTTCTGAAAAGATTCAGAACAATTTTAAAGGGTTATGCAAAAGATGCTGAAGGCTTGAAAACATTATATCAGAAAAAAAATCAAGGGCTGAAAAAGGTTAATTTCAGACCAGCTGATGAAGATTGGGCAGAGTTGGGCATTTTTTCCATAGCAACAGGCCGCAGCAGATGTCTTCTTTTTGCAATCCTGCTCCTCTTCGATATGGGAGGCTTTGACTCTGCATTTAAACAGGCTGGCATTCCGATGAATGCCCCATTTACTGCCAGAAAAAAGTGGGAACTCATCAGCAGTTTAGGGGTTGACAGAGAGAATCTGCAGTTTTTCAGAGGCTTTTCTCCGAAATTAGTTCTTTAAACAGAACAAAATCGGAAAAGACCTGATCTGCATAAGTGCGGGAAACAACACAGAGGTGATCCTTAATATCAGGCCATTTATTCAGATAATTTAGCACTGAATCCTCAAATGAAGTATTGATCCTCGAAGGAACATACCTTTGTGCACGGCAATGTGCAATGGCGGTTGCTTTGGCACTGTATTTGATGAAATTCTTAAAATCCGATTTATCTGAAAATTCTTCCGGCTTGAACTTAGTCTTGTAATCTGATATTTTTTTAATGATAAAATCTAGTCCATCAATTTTCAATGCAGCGACAAAACTGTCTGCATTCTTCAGGATTGAATTCATTGCCGCAGCGGATCTTTCAGAATGTGACTTATATTTTTCTGAATACTCCTTTTCGGAAATTTCTCCAGCCAAAAACATTGATGGGGATTTCTGTTCTTTGAGTTCTGCAATAATAAACTGTTCGTCTTTATTTTTTTTCATTAAAATATAATATTTTTTCATTCCCTGACTTCCGAGTCCGGAATTGATTCTTCTGGTAATGTCCTGCACCTGATATTTTTCTTTCAAATTCACAGAATAGACAGATACTGTTGAATAAATTTTATCCCATACGATCTTATCCAGTTTTCTCAGGTCGATATTTTGCAAGTCAAAGATCAGCTTTCCATTCTCCTCTGTGCACCATTTTTTTACAGCAGTCTTTTTTTTGCCCTGGAACTGCAGATCTTTAATCCTGTCTTTGAGAAATCCGTTCAAGTATTCTTCAGTAAGCTCCCTTTCAAGATACTTCGTATCTTCCTGTATTTTTTCCATAGTCTCCTGATATTCTTCCAGAAATTTCAATGCAAGTTCATCGGTATCGGATACAGAACACTCAAAGTCCAGTTCTTCTCTTTGCAGGTACAGAGCAGACATAAAACGAATCAGATCCCAGTAAGACGGTCCAATATAAGATTCATCAAAATCATTCAGATCAAATTTAACTTCACCCAGAGAGTTGTCAAAATATCCCAGATTCTGTGAATGCAGATCACCCTGTATCCAGGTATAAGACTCTTTAGAATTTTTCCATTCAGAGGGAATCTGAACTACACCGGCACCTATATCCCTGAAGAATAAATGTGCTGTGGCTCTGTAAAAATTGAAAGGGGAAACGAGCATATCTGCATACTTTGCAAGTCTCTCTTCCGGCTCTGAAACAATTCGGTTTTCTCTTTCAATTTCATTTCTGATGATTTCTTTTCTGTCAAACTCAATATTCAAAGGATCCATTTGTACAATGAATCATATCACTGCAGATGATTCAATAATAATTATTGACTGCTGATCAAAACATTCGTATACGGTTTCCATCCGAGCCAGAATCTGTCTTCTTCCATATTCAGCTGAGTTTCCTTGAATGCATCTGTATATCTTTCAAAAAGACTGACTTTAGATGGATTCTTTTTCAGAAGTGACTTAAGAAAAAATGCAGTGTGAGTATCTGCCTGGTTCGAGAATGAAACAATTCCTGGGCCGTTAAACAGTCTGCCCAGATATGCAAGAGAGTTCACAAAATCATCATTATGAAGTGATGTATCGGCAAGATCAGATCCAGTAAGCATCCACGGATAATTTCTAGGTGAATACGCAGAAAGTGAATTCAGCGGACGGCCATCAAACAGAATCTGCCTTCCCTCATAAAGTTTCAGATTTTCCTGAGATACAATAAACGGAAATGCAGATTCTCTGTCCGTTACTGATTTAATTTCCAGGTTCTCTAGCTGATGAAGAATTCTCTTAGCTTTGGTTTCCTGCACAGAGGTCGGGAGTGTTTTCACGTTGAATGATTTTTGAGTATCATTCACGGCACTGTACATTTTCTTTTCAGCAAGAGACTCAAGATCCAGCACATAATAATAATGATCCAGTTCTTCCGGCTCAAGAAGTGCCTTGAAATGATAAGAGGGCATATAAAGATAAGTGAGCTTATTTTTTTCAAGACCGAGAGCTGTCCTGTATCTGTTCTCCAGACTCTCCTGCTTTACAATGCTTGTCCCGCCGTTTTTTACAGTGAATATATAATCCAGAATTCTGAATTTGATCCTTCTGTTATCATTGAATACTTCCTTTGCTTCAAATTTTTTCCCGCTGCTGGAAAGAAGAATTGTCTTAATGCCCAGATCTGCCATTGCCTTGAAACTTTGGTCGGCAGGAAGCCTGTCAAGCAATGTCTGCACTGTATTCATCCGTACTGCCGGGATCTCACCGAATGTGAAAAACTTTCCTCCAATCTTGTCATTAAATGCCTTGAATTTCTCCTTCCAATAAGACAGCTCAAGAAAACTGACCCAGTCAGACCTGTCATGAGCTTCTTTCATCAGATAATAAAAAAAGTCATTCATTTCATTTGAATTGTAAATATCCAGCTTCTCTTTTGCTTTTTCTCTGATAATTTTCTTCACAAGATTCAGATAGTTTCTGCTCTCTGACTCCTGATCCGCTTCTTCATAGTATCGAAACCAGTCCGGAAAATTTTCCTGTACAAATTTTCTTTCCTTCTCTGAGAATGAAATATCCTTAAAAATTTTTGAGAGTTTGAATCTCAGAAAAAAATATGACATTGTAATGCTTTTTTCAGGATAATACTCTTCAAAATTTCTTTCAAAAAGAGAAAAATATTTCTTGGCGCCGTCCATATCTCCGCGTCTGTACAGTGCAGATGCCCACTGAAGTTTCATCCAGAGTGACCTGTTCCTGTTGTTCAGGCTCTCTTCTGTTTCAATCAGAAAATCGAACTGGTTGTTCAGTTCGTTTCCAAGCTGAGTCTGAATGGACTTCAGAAGAAGGTGAAACAGAAAGTTTCTGTCAGGTTCCTTGAGGAGATACAGTGAAGTCCTCCCGTCTTTCAGAAAGAGAGGTCCCAGTGATACAGGTTCAAAGTCGGAGTTTGTTTCCAGATGTTCAAATGCCTCATAAATCCTGGTCTGATAATTTTTCTTGAAATAATTATTTTCATACTGAAGCATATTATTTATCTTCTCGCGATATTTAGCCCAGGATCTGGAGGTCGCGAAGTAATAAATTTTTTCCTTGGTCTGAATATTCGGATCAATTCCCTTGATGAAAAAGATTTCATATTCAATATCAGAGAGAATCAGTTCGGAATACTTTTTTTCTGTTTCCGTGTCTGCGAGTTTGCCTGCTTCTCTGGCATGAAACACAGCCTTATCCCAGATAAAACCTCTTGAGAAAAGATAGGCAAGCTTCAAATGGGTGGAATATCGATCCTCTGTGAACGGGATGGATATGAATCTTCTGTATTCAGGATCAACTACAGTCAAATCTCCGCGTCTAAGTGCCCTGTAGTATCGGGTAATGAATTTTCTGTCATCGGTCGAACCCGGATGCACCTGATGTCTTTCGAAATAATTCTCGCATTTCACTTCCAGGGAGGACTCATAACATCTGATCAGCATTTCGTAAAGAATCTTTTCTTCTTCCGAGGTTCCCGCAGAGTACTTTGAAAGAAGGGTTTCATAGTGCTGAAGATAGTTTCTGCTTACAAAAAGATAGGTCTTCAGTCTGGCAATATTCAGTTCAGAACGGATTACAAGTTCAGGTCTGTTTTCCGTAAGCACAGAGTTTGCCTGAAGCTGATAACGTATTGCATTCAGGTATCGCTTGTTCCTTTCTTCCCCGGCAGACAGTTTCATCAGCCTTCCGTATTCTGCCTCAAACTCCTTCTCTGAATGCTGATAAGGATTGATCTGCTCGCCGACTATCGTGAGACCTTTTTCCTGGATGATCTTTCCTGCACTGCTCAGATTTGAAATCAGTTCGTTTCTTGTCTGAACCAGATCCTCCCTGTCCTCTTCAAGAAGAACAATAGACTGAACTCCTGCAAACTGAAGTATGTCAAAAAGGAAGGCAATCTGTACATAATTATCAATTGTTCTTTTATAATTATTCACTATTACAGTAGATATGCTCCACTGATTCTCTGCAATTTCCTTCATATTGATATGACCGAATTTCTTTTCACCCAGATAGTGTTTTCTGTTCAGAAAATCAACCGCCCCCTCGACAATGTCTGAATCCATCAGATAATTCCTGATATTGTCAAATTCAACTATTCTTAAATTGAACTCCTTTGACTTGTCCTTTGAAATTTCCACAGGACGCACAAGTCTGCCTATGCTGCTGTCAATGATCTTTCCAACCCACTTCTTATCTTCTTCTTTCTTCTGAGTATTGATGCTTGTAATTCTCTTCAGTCTGGAAAACTCGCTCTGACTTTCTCTTACAAGTTCAGACATCCTGAACAGATGCCTGATTTTATATTTTTTACCAAGCTCCGTTCCCTCGTAAGGAAGCTTGCTGAAATTTATTCTGAAAAGAATAGGTGCAGGAATGATGACAATGCTTTTCACTTCAGGACGGGAGACTAGAATCTTATTCAGTCCGGCAGATATATCCTCCAGGTTGTATCTATCCTTTACTGTATATTTTTCAGTAATTCTTTTACCCATATAATAAGCATTCTGTACATAATCCTTCCCGTTGGTATAAAGCTCAATGATCATCTCGTCTTTTTTATTCGGCAGTTCCAGCTTTGGAGGAGTTCTGTTCCAGCTCGAAACATCCATTCCTTCAGGAAGCAGTGAAAGGAATTCATCAAATTTCTCATTAAATTTCTGAAGGTTTTTCTGCTTTCCTGCAATAATATCCTTTGTGCTCATCTTTTTCAGAACAGCAGACTCGTACTTTCTGGAATACTCCCTGTCTTCCAGAGCGTAAAACTGAACATCATTCAATGTGTCAAAGAGACTGTAATCCTGGAACTTCAGTTCATTGACCAGAAGCTGCCGAAAGAATATAGCGCTGTACAGTTTTTCCCTGGAAATTCTCAGCTTGTCCATATTTCCAAGATTCATATTCCCGTTCACTTCCAAAGCAAAAAGAAAAAACAGGAACAGCTCATTTGCGCTGTAGAAAAGACCAGGACTGTTTTTCAGGAGTGTTTCAGCATTCAGAACCAGCTCAAGAGTTCTGGCACTTTTTCCTTCAAGGTAATAATACTCTGCCTGAATGAGGTATATGCTCAGCATTTCTCTTTCAAACTGATATTCTGAGGCTGTGTAATAAGCTTCCCTGATTTCCTTTTCAAACTTCTGCTTTTCTCCAAGTCGAAGGCAGATCACTGAAACTGCAATCCTCAGACGGGTCCTTTCTCTCGGACTGATAAAATCAGTATCCAGTCCAAACTCTTCATCAGGTATGCCTGCCGGATTTTTCAGGAGAAGCAGTGCGTTCCCGTACCAGGAATATGCTGCTTCTTTATTGTCAGTTCTGCTGATTATCTCTCCAAGATAAAAATAGGTATATCCCAGATAAATGTCAAATTCAGGAAAATTCTTTCTGAAATCTTTTTCACATTTGAGGCGGTCTGAATCGTTTCCTGAAAAAACAGGCAGGCATTCCCTTATTTCTTTTTCATGGAAAACGTTCAGCTGACTGATTCCGCTTCGGAGTCTTTCTTCAAGCAGAGAAATTTTCTCAGTATTTTCTTCAACGAAAGAAAATATGGAAATCCGTTCTCTGATAAAGGCTTTGTAAGCCTCATAATCCTTTCCGGAAGAAATTTTCAGTTCTTTGTCCTTAAGATAAAAATCGGCAGCCTGAAAATAATTTCCTCTCTGATATTCATTATATGCCAGTTCAGATACTGTGCCTTTCAGTATTCTGTCTGCGATGGAAACCCGATCCAGTTTGTTGTCCAAAATGAATTCAGATCTTTCCTGTATTTTTTCGGCAGCCATAAAGAACTCTTTTTTGTCGGCAAGATTCTGAATTCGAATTCCCCGTGTAATCAGATTCGTAAAGGCCAGAGGCATTCCCTCCGGAAAACGCCCTTCCCCCTGTATCCTTGTCTGATCAGGAATCACCAGATCCCAGAAAGAAAAATCAATGATCTCAGTAATTCTCTTTTTTTTCTGAAACTCCCTGTCTGAAAGACGAAGGGCAATTTCCGATCTTTCATAGTCACCTGTCTGCTGATAACAGATTGCCAGAGCATTATAAAGATTCATATCATTGATGTAATCAGAATCTCCGTTCATCGAAACAGCTGTGGAAAGAGAAAGAATGGCCTCGTCATATTTTTCCAGTTCAATCTCGGTAATGCCCGTAAGAGTGTGAAGCAGTGCCAGTTTCTTCTTCACCTCATTCAGGCTCTCTATATTTTCCTTCTGTGCATTCTGATCCGTTCCTATTTTGGAAACAAGAGGGTAGTATTCATACTTATAATAAAGCTGCATTGATTTTTGAAAGGATTCTCTGGCCGATTCCAGTTCCGCATTGAAGATTTTGGCCCTTGCAAAATTAAAATAGAACACAGCATTCTGCTGATAGTTTTCAAATCTTGTCCTCTCCTGAATATGTCTGGAGAGTTTTTCCACTTCTTCGTAATGCCCGAGAGCATTTTTCTGATTTTTGAGCTGAAACTGACAGTTGCCCATATTCAGATGGAGATCCGATTTGACTTTTCTGGATGCTCTTTCGCCAAGAAATTCCTCAATCTGGGTATAAAGTTCGACTGCCTCTTCCAGATATTTTTTCAGAGGAAAGTACCTTGCATACAGAGATTCATAGACCCTGGAATCTTCCTCATTTTCCGGGAATACAACAGTGTTCTTCCTCACTTCTATATACTGATAAAGCCATCCCAGAAGAAGATATGCTTCTGTATAATCAGGATCAGCATATATCAGCCATCTCAGTTCATACTCTGCCTGCTTCAGGTTTTTCAGAATTTCCTTTTTTCTGGCATATGTCAGTGAGTTTTCATTCAGATAATGGCTTTCATTCATTACTGACTGCATAATTAAAAAATAGGAAAATCCGTAAACGGTGCCCGCATCCAGATTCTCTCTCGCAGTCTTGAGATTTTCTTCATAAAACTTTTCGGCGGATCTGAGCCTGTCAGTGCTGAAAAATGCCGCAGGCCTTATATCCCGAAAGTCTCCGAACACTCTGAAAGGACTCCATCTGAAAAAATATGCAGCCAATGAAGTGCTTCTTCCGTATGCGTCCAGTCTTTCTTTCCCCAGCAGATTCAGTTTCGTCAGGAGAGATTTTTCCTTTTCCTGCTGTTCCTTTCTTGCTGCATTGATGACAGTATCCGTCATTTTTTTATGGTAAAAGGGAGAAAATCTGTCCGCAAAACTTTCCATTGGAAACCTGGAAATGCTTGCATTCATCAAAAGTTTGTTATTGAAGGAATAGAAACGGATCGCTTCATCTGTCTTCTGAGAGAAATCTGCACTTCTGGCCTTAGTCTCAAAATAAAAAAATGAATCCTTAATATCTGCAGAACTTACTTTTACCCCGGCCTTCCTGGAATAGTTCAGAATGAACTCGTTGAGTTCCTGATTGGACAAGTCTGTATTTCCCAGGTTCTTTGCGTTTTCAAACTTCAGGAGTCTCGAAAGAAGTCCTACGTAGCTTCCCTTCCTTGTATCTGAAAGGTATTCATCAAGCTTCTGCAGACTCTCTTCAAATCGGTCCAGCTTGAAAAGAGAATACGCCTGCACATATTTCAGAAGAAACAGTATTTCCTTATTGTTTATTCCTCCGTTTAAATATTCTTCAGCAATTCTTATCCGCCTTTTATAGCCTCCGATGTTTTCAAAAAAACTCAGGACATCGTCCGCAATCTTCTTGTCATGCAGTTCGTTTGAAACATCTGTTCCGAAAACTTCCTGATAATATGCAGGAATATGATCTTTCAGTTTCCTGAATTCAAGCTCTCCGATCATCCTTTTCATTTCAGTCTTTCTGTAAAAGCCAGGATACTCGGAAAGAACTCTTTTGAAAAGATCAATTGCCTTATCATTTTCATTGAACATCATATGAACTTCTGCAGCCCAGTAATACAAAGAGGGAATCATTTCAGGATGGAGATTCTTCTGATGTCTCATTTCCTCGCAGTAATTCAGAATCTCCTGCGATGTGTTCAGATTTTTTTTTCTGTCCAGATAAGACTTTGCCAGTGCATAGGAAAATCCGTAATTAGGATTATGCTTCGTCTTCAGCATATCCTGAACAAGCCTGTCTGCTTCTTCCATATACCCTTCTGAAGTATACTCCTTGATCATCTGCCAGTCTGCACGGGACTTGTATATAGGATAAAGAGGATCATCCTTGTAGAAAAGATAAAGGGAATCAAAGGCAAGTTTCGCAAAAGCAGAAGACCTCTCCCTGTAAAGTTTGGATATTTCGTACTGATCATCTATATTCTTCTGTCGGGGAATTTCTCCATCCTTGGGAATAAAGAATATATTCAGTGCATTGTCCACTGAGGCAGTAAACACAATACTCCCCCCGTTGAATCCGCTTGTGCGCAGGTCAAAAAGAGAGAGATTCCCCGCAGTCAGTTCCACTGCAGTCCCTGTGGCCAGCTCGTTTCTGATGATATAGGAATCATCGCGAAGACCGACTTTTCCGTTTTTGTCAGTATCCTTCCTGATCGACACATAATAAAGATACTTACCGTCTTCGGAAGGAGCAGGACTCAGATTCTGATACGGATCATTTGTAATTCTTTTTTCTGTATCTGTGGATAAATCCAGATGAAAAATATCCCCGGTATTGTTTGCCTTGTAGGATACATAAAAAATACTTTTTCCGTCAGGAGAAAATACAGGCGATGCTCCCCCGTCCTTTGTGATCTGGGTGATTTTATTTTTGTTCGCTGTATCAATGACTGCAATATTTGTAATCCCGGGCGAAAATCTGGATGTAGCAAATACAATGAACCTGCTGTCATTCGACCAGGAAGGATCAGTATCTGCTGCACGCAGAACCGTCCCTTCAGATTCCAGCTTCTCATTTGTGACAAGCGCAAATTCAAACTGGGAAGGATCATATTCTCCCTGAATGGATTTTTCGATAATCTTCTCTGGATTAATTTCTGCGAGACCGATATCTCCTTCTGAATCATAACGCTCTGTGACAAATGCCAGTTTTTTTCCATCCGGACTCACTGCAGGTTTGTACTGCGGAGCCGGATGATTTGTAACTGCAGCAACTACGGACTTTTTCAGGTCCCGGATATATACATCAAAATTCCCGTTGGAATCACTCGCAAAAAAAAGATACCGAGCATCCTTAGTAAGCGAAGGATACAGATTGTTTCCTCTTCTTACAGTCAGAGGAAAAGGTTTTTCATTGTGAGGACCGTAGTGCGCTTCCGCAATCTTGTCGTATTGAAATTCCACCGGATCGACTTTTCCGGATCTGTAGAAAAATACTGAGCAGTAGGAGTTTATCAGTATGATAAAATATATCATCGTACTCCAATGAGGCCGTGCCGGGGGCTTCCTGGGGGCTGACCGCCCCCAGATCCCCGCTTTTTCCAATCTAATGAACCCATTATAAAAACATTTTTTTTTATCCCATTTGAAAAATGATAGAATATACCTATTAATCATTGGCGGATTGTCCATTTTCCTTTTGCCGACTCGAAGTATTCTCCTTCCTCAGTCATGGAATGATATCGGAGAAGGATCTGTCTTTTCCTTGCCTCAAAATCCGGAGGACTGAGTTTCTCAGACCGGAGAAGCTCAATTTTTTTATTATAAACAGTTTCACGGGATTCATTCATCAGAACCAGAACATCATTGATTCTTTCCTTGGACTTTTCAAAATCAGATGCGTCACGGCTTTCCTTCCAGCGAGGATTGACCGCAGCCTTCCCTTCCAGAGTCTCCCCGACAAAACCCTTCTTTCTGTAATCTCTCAGCTCTGCACTCAGATAGGCAATACGCCTGAGAGAAGCCATGATTTCAGGTGTAAGATTTTTGTCGGAAAAAGTATCATCCAGAACTTCCTTTTCCCAGATCTCGCTTCCTGAAGCAGAGGTTCTTACAGAGGAAAGAATCCAGCCGTCCTTCTCCAGGTTTTTGTCTGTCCCCACCATCTGCCGTTCCGCAGCAGTGGGAGTCTCAGTGAAAGTGACACTGGGTATCCTGAGGGTGCAGAACTGGATCATGCAAAATAATATATATATAATAATTTTATTGTCTTTTTTCATGATGATCAAAATACTCTTTCAATACTTTCGTGTGCAGAGGAAATGCAAGCTCTTCGGGAGAATTCACGACAACTCTTTCCGTGCTCTCTTCCGAAGGGACAAAAACAGGCATATCGGATTCCAGAATTTCGGTCCCGATTCCGAAAATCAGCACTAGCCTTCCCTCTTCCGAACTGATGATTCTGAACTCAGAAATGCCCGATGCAGGAACGGATACCCCCGCCTCTTCGGAGAGTTCCCTTGCCCCTGCCTCCTGCCAGCTTTCCCCGAAATCCACAAATCCCCCTGGAAGAGCAAGTCTCCCCTTCCCGGGTTCTATGCCTCTGCGAATAAGGAGTATCCCCCTGTTCTTGACAGGCTGAATCAGAATCGAAACAGGAATTGGATTGATATAGGTAATGTTAGCGCAGTTTTCGCAGGTTCGGGGAAATGAAGATTTTGCTGTAAATTTATTTCCGCAATAACTGCAGAATGCATTCTTTGTTCTAAAGGGACTCACAGTAGATTATTTTTAGGAAATTACTCTTTTGTCAAAACAAAAATAAACCCAATGCAGGGAGCCCTAAGAACTATTTTTACGACCGATAAGACTGACAGAGACAATTTCCTGATCCGCTTGAAGCAAAAGGGTTTTCCCCGAAGCCATAAAGGGAGCATCCTTCTGAAATCAGTAAATACTGCATATTATATCATACATAAAAAGCAGCTGATCAGCCACCCGGGAAGACTGGAGAAGCGGGAGGTTTGAAGTCCTGCAAACACGGAAGCAGCCGAGACCTCCGCTTTTTCTATAAATTCGATTGAGCAGTTACAGTAAAAAAGTGTTCGATTTTTATAACCTGACAAAATCGCATTATTTCAGAAACTCCACATACTCCCCCACAGTCTCCAGAAAATACTGAGGCGCCTTTCTCGGTCTGGACGCAGAGAGGCTTACAAAAAGCTGCTCATCTCTCATCGATGCAAATACGTTTCCTTTCAGATCAGCCAGATCCTGACGGAAATAAAATCGGATCTTGTCCACAGACTCTATCCAGGAATACAGAACAGCCTTTTCACCCGCTTCAGGCAGTCTGAAAATCTGGATTTTTCCTCCCATAAAAAAAGATGTAGTATCATGCTCTTTAATTTTTTTTGTATCTACAATATCCCCGAAGAAAAGCCATCTTCCTTCTTCAAAAATTTTCCAGACGGATTCTGCAGGATACACCCAGAAGCAGCTCATATCGCTGAACAGCATTCGGAAAGGATTCTCCAGCCTTCTGCAGGAACCGGTAAACTGCCTGACTGAATGAATCAGATTTTCCGGCTCTGTAAGATCTGTCTTTGTAAACAGAAAGGTCTGTCCTTTTCCATCCTGAGTCTGCGTCACAAGCTTGAGTTCACAGGCAAGCTTTTCAGAAGGGTCATAAATTTTATGATCCCAGAAGATAAGCCCGTTTCTGTATTCCTCCATCACTGTGTCCACTCGCAGAACTGTCCCGGAAAACTGCTGTGCGAGAAACCGCACCTCGGTAAACTTAGGAATGAGAATCAGATTTTCCTGGATGCATTTCTGAATAGGATAACCCAGATCCGCAAGAATGGAATGTCTCCCCTCCAGACTGAACCGCTCATAGGTTCTGCTCGTCACATGCCTGTTCCAGTCCAGATCAAACACCCTTGTTTCAATTGAGACAGATTTCTTTATCATGATAATTCAGATTTTTCCCGGACACTTCCGCTGTCAAGCGTTGAGCAGGGACGGGAGGGAGGCTGAAACCAAAACAAGACGGAGAGAGGAGTTTATATAAATGCTTATTATTTGAGAGTGCAGAATGAAGGTGTCAGTGCAGGGCTGGATTCAAAGAATGGTTTCACACGGGGATGCAGATATTTATAGTAAATAAATATATCTTTCCATACTGGCCATTTTACGCTTTGCAGCAAAAATTATATTCTCATTATAAAATCAGCATTCGGAAAAAAGACGGGATAGGGATTGAGGCAGCGAAGCGGTGTCAATTTTATGCTTATGCAGAAAATTGACAAGAGCCGAAAGCCCGGTCGGCACATCTGTTTGCGCCGAATCCCCCAGAATCATTCTTCGCCGCGAAGAAGTTTCAGAAGTTCATCAGCAGACATCTTGCCGCTCATTTCGGATTCCTCAAGCAGGCTGTCCGCGAGGTCGCGCTTGTGCTTGTGCAGCTCCACGATCTTTTCTTCAATCGTGTCCTTGGCCACAATCCTGTAAACGGTAACCGGCCTTTTCTGCCCCATTCTATGCGCCCTGTCTGAAGCCTGATCTTCTACAGCAGGATTCCACCAGGGATCCATATGAATCACATAGTCGGCCGCTGTCAGATTCAGTCCTGCCCCGCCTGCCTTCAGACTGATCAGGAAAACATCCCCTTCTCCTGACTGAAATTTCTCCACTCTCTTTTTTCTCTCCCCTGCAGGAGTGCTTCCGTCCAGATACTGATAATGTATTTTTAATGTATCCAGATGTTTTTTAATGATTGCAAGATGATCCGTAAACTGACTGAATACCAGTGCCTTGTGCCGGTTTGCCAGAAGCTCTTCCAGGATTTCCGTGAATGCCTCGAACTTCGCACTGGGGATGTCAATTTTTTTGTCCACAAGACTCGAATGACAGCAGGCTCTTCTGAGCTTCATAATCTCCGCAAGTATCTGTATATGCTTCTGCCCCTTGTGCATATCCTCACCGCTGAGTTTTTTGACTGCATTCTGTCTGAGTGCCTCATAAAATGCCTTCTCTCTTCCGCTCTGCTCCACCTGAATGACAATCTCTGTCTTCTCCGGAAGTTCTTCGAGAACATCGTTTTTCATCCTCCTCAGAATGAAAGGCTGTATGATTCTTTTGAGCCGGTTTCTCGCATACTTATCCTTGTTTCTTTCAATCGGAACAGCATATTTTTCATTGAATTTTTCGATCGAACCCAGAAGTCCCGGATTCAGAAAACGGAAAAGATTCCAGAGTTCCCCCAGATGATTTTCGATCGGCGTGCCCGTAGTGATCAGCTTGAAATCTGCCTTCAGATTCATCACTGCCTGCGATCTCTTCGTCGTCATATTTTTGACTGCCTGCGCCTCATCCAGAATCACCATCTTCCAATCTGTATCCTTCAGAAGATCAGCGGCCTCTGTCTGCTGGAGCATCCCGTAGCTGCAGATCAGAAGATCGAATGATTTTAAATTTTTTATAATTTTTTCTCTGTCTCCTGCACCAAACTGTATTGTGTTCAGCGTAGGCGCAAAACGTGCCGCTTCTGAATGCCAGTTCATACAGACCGACGTCGGAGCAATCACCAGGCTGGGTCCTTTCGGCGCATAGGTGAGAAGCATAGCCAATGCCTGAATTGTTTTTCCGAGTCCCATATCATCTGCCAGGCAGGCCCCGACTCCCCACTTGGAAAGTTTTGCCATCCATTCAAAGCCTTCCTGCTGGTATTCTCTGAGATTGGCCTGAAATGTCTTCGGCAGAACAGGCTTGAAGTTTTTCAGATCTTCCAGTTTCTTCAGATGATCCTTCCAGGCCTTGTCCGCCTTGACCTTCTCCATCCCTTCCGTCATCTCTTCCAGAAGAGGAGCAACAAGAGGCGAGAATCGGTACCCGTCCTTTGTGGACTCTGCATAATTTTTGAAATCATTCAGCTGCTTTTTGAACTCTTCCGTCATGGCCATGAATGTCCCGTCGCTCATTCGGATGAACCGCCCCGGTGAATTCTCCAGAAGATCCAGAAGCTTCTGCATTTCGATCACTTCATCATCATTAATTTTGACTTCACCGGAAACTGAAAACCAGTCATTCTCTTTTCTGATTCCAATCTGAAATTTGGATTTGTCCAGTCCTCCTGTGAGTCTGTATTTTTCTCCCTCTGGCCATTCTATAATGATTTTATCATGCATATTCTGCAGTTCGAGAAGCACCTCCAGACAGGTTTCCATATCATTCAGAATCCATTCTGTATCCGACTCAGTTCCCAGGGAATTCAGCACAGGCGATGATTTCAGAAGCTCGTTCAGATTCGATTCTTCCTTCTGCAGATCTCTCAAGGTATGATATTTCCTGTCTGAATGATCTGTGATCAGATTGCTTCCTCCCTTTCCGGGTCTGCAGTAGGGTCCGAAATCGCCGAAAGGTCTGGTAAGCGCTCCGACTTTCACGCCTCCTGAAAATGGAATCAGCTGTATATGCAGTATTGCAGATGCTTCCACCGATTCTGCATTCAGATCCTCCCCTCCTCCGATATCCGACTGAATGGTCAGAAGAGAGGAAAGCGAAGTGATGGCATTCAGGATTTCATTTTTTCCTTCAGGAGGAACCTTGATTCCGTTCTTTCCTATAATCTGGGATATTTTATCATGCTCCTGACCGAAGACTGTGAGACGAAATCTCGTAGGAGTCTCCGGGTCCAATGAATAAGGGATCTGAAAATCCTTTCTGGGCGGGTGCATCGTGATATGAAACATTCCGTTTTTCATCCTTATCACCCTCAGCTCCGGATTGACGGACTGCAGCTCAATATGCATATTTGTTCCCAGAAGGTAAATATGCGGATGTCCTACAAGATCAGTGACAGCAGTCTGCATCAGTACAGCATCCTGACCTCCGTAATGTCCTGAGGAAAAAAGTCGGATATGACTGATGATTCGAATGTCCTGCTCTGTCAGATAAGGAGTCTTGGCCGCCTCATTCTTCAGCCGCTTCAATGCGACTGGTCTTCCGCCTGTCCAGCCCTTGGAGGGATTGAACGACTGTTCATACGGCAGTACGGAAAATTCACCGCTTTCATCATTATAATCTATATACCAGGCGATTCTCTTTTCATAATTTATTTTTTCCGTTCTGCCTTCTGCGGAATTTAAAGAAAGAAGCGCATTCAGTGCAAGCATCCATTTTTCTTTTTTCTCATAGATCTCTGAAATAAAAAAACTTCCGATCTCATTTCTGATCTGCTCTGCCTTTTTGGAATAGACGGCATCATTTGTCAGTTTAGCGGTCAGATCATAGAACTGCATCTCAAACCATCTGTATCCGGAACTCTGTGCCGCCCTGCACCAATTCTGCAGGATCTGCAGATGCCCGGGGGAAAGATTCAACTCCATCCAGTAAAATGCTGTAAAAAAGATCAGTATCTGCCAATGGGTCGCTGAAACAAATCTTTCGGGTGAAGGTATCCTAAAACTGTGTTCACGGAAACTCCCATTGAGCATTTCACTGAAACTGTGCAGAAGGATAAATTCATCTGAATTAAAATGATATTTCAGATTCATCATTTTATACGAGTATTCATATGCAGACTTATATTCTTTCAGCTTTACGAGCGATGCATAATAAAAGAAAGTGGAAAAACCTTCCATTTCTTCATTTTTTTTCTTCGTCGCTGTTCTGATTCTTTTTGTCTCCGCTGCATACAGTCTTTCAGATTCCGAAAAATTTCCCTCAACAAAAGCCTTGAATGCGGAAACGGTCAGGACTTCCCCGAAGTCTTTCTTGAAATATTTAGAGAAAATGTTTTCTGCGTCCTTATTCCTTCCCTGCAGAACAAGATGTTCATAGACCAGTCCGGCAGCGGACAGACTGAGTTCTGCTTTTAAACTTTTCTTTACGATATACTCTGCAGCCTCAGGTGAAACAATGGAATTCATCACAGAATTGAATATCACACTGATATAAATTTTCTCCAGATAGTTTTCGTGAATGACTCCGCTGTCCAGAAACTCTGCAGAAAACGGGTTAAGGAAAAGCTCAATAAGCTCCTCTTCCATTTCCGCAGACAGACCCTGAAAATAGTGCCGGAAGGAAGTAAATTCGTCACTCAGTCCTTCGAAGATATCTTCCTTTCCTGCATACAGATTGATTCTGGCCAGGGCAAAAAGCTTATTTTCATCACTGATATTCCGCTTATGGCTGGTTGCAGATATTTCCTCTGCAAGTCTGGAAAAAGTTCCTTTGCGGATTGAGTTCTGAGTGATAAGTTCACTTACTTCCGGATTGCACGCATTCTCTCCCTTTGACCTGCCGGCCAGAAGTTTTTTTGATTTCAGTTTTTCGATACCTTAATGGAAATTATCCAAAATCCTTCTATAGTTAATGTATCTGAGTTCTATTGGAAAAATCATGTATCAGTGCATTATTCATGCCACAGATTTAGAAGATGAACACCTTC
>DAORDI010000003.1:0-53820 GCA_035345895.1 Leptospiraceae bacterium | reverse complement strand
ACTCATGATGGTCAAACTCAGAATTTCAGCCCTCATTCTCATTTCTTTCCTCAGCTGCAGTCTATTTAATTCCGGCAAGGACAACTCAGATAAAAACAAACAGATCGCATTGGCAGCACTTGCCTTGTCAAGCACAGGCTCAACCTCTTCCTGCTCTTCATCCACAACAACAGGAACTACTGTTTCCAACAGTACTGCATCTCTGGATTCAAGTTCAGGATGTGTGACAGGAGTGACTACATGCATGGACAGTGCTCTTCCAACCTGGATTAAAAACAATTTCAAATGTGCTGTAGGATATGTATCCGGTTCAAATTATGTTTTCAAGTCTCAGAATGTGCCTAACACTAAAAGTTCCTATTACGGAACCTCTTCTCCTCTCTATGAAGCAAGGACCACGACTGGAACAAATCCAAACTCAATCAGCACTCAGAAGATGGTTTATACAATCCCTGTCACTCCTACAAAAGGATCAGGAACAGACAGCACTCAAGGGGGTCTGGTAGCCATAGGAATCACAGTGAATGGACTTGCCATATTCAATAATGCAGCGGCACCGCCTGATGTGCTTGCAACAGAAGCTGCTACATTCGACAACTTTATGGGACACCCTCAGAATTCCGGAGTATACCATCATCATGCAGGGGCACCTAAAATCTGCGGTGACAACAACACAACTGCTACGAATTCTTCCACCTGCAACAACTCTTCACTGATAGGCATCTCTCTCGACGGATATGCAATCTACGGACAGAAATGCAAGACTTCCTCCGGTGCCTCTGAAACTACACCGACCCTGGACTCACTTCATGGTCACACGTCAACAACAGAACATTTCAGCACGGCAACATATCACTATCATTATGCATACGATTCAACTGCAACCATTTACACTCTGATGGGATCTTACTTCTATGGAAACAAAGGTTCTGTCAGCAATTAATCTGACTCAGAAACTTCTCTTCCTGACAGCTCTTATCTTCCTGGGCTGTCGGGAAACAATAACGGAAAGCAGCGACCCTCTTTTTGCAATGTCAGAAGGAAAATTATTTTATAATGGAAAAGCATTCACCGGCAAAATGCGGAGCAAAAATCCTGTTCTGGAAGAAGAGTATGTCACTTCCTATAAAAACGGATTAGAGGACGGTGAGTATACTGCAAAAGGAAAGAATGGGCAGCTGCTTGAACAGAGATACTTTGTACAGGGAGAAAAACAGGGAGTTCATATGTCCTGGTTTCCAAACGGACAGCCCCGTCTTTATTCAGAATTCGACAAAGGCAAATACATCAATGACCGATGGGCCTGGTATGATAACGGTCAGCCGTATACTTACGAAAAATACGACAGAAACGGGAAAATACTAGCATCTAAGGTCTGGAGCAAAACAGGACAGATCTATATGAATATTGCTTTCAGCAAAACGGGAGCTTCTTTGGGAATGCCTGGAGGAAAACTCTGCGAACCGATTAAAAATCCAAATCAGAAACTGCCGGATTCTTCCAGTATTAAATGATATATTTTTAATCTGCCTTCTGTCTCCGGCAGAACAAACAGATACATTACTGCACTGATCCTTGCCGCCACTGAATATAAACAATGAGGTTATAATGAAAATCATCTCAATTCTTCTGATCCTTCTTCTTTCTCAATGCAAGGAAGAAAAAAAGCCTGTATTTAAACCGGAATACACAGAAACATCCTCTCCTCAGGATGGAATCCTTCCCTATTTTAAGTCCGAACTGATGGATCCCTACTGGCCGGAAGGAAATAAGTATCCCGCAGATCTGAGGAAGTTTTCTGATTTCACTCTGACAGATCATAATGGTAAAATCATTACAGAAAAGGATCTTTCGGGAAATTATAAACTTCTGGTATTCTTTTACGCAAAATGCAAAGGCATCTGTCCGATGATTACGAGGAATATTCAGAATTTTCTTCCCCGCATTGAAGATAAATCAAATCTGCAGATTATATCCATTACTGTTAATCCGGAAATTGACAATCCGGAAATGCTTCGAAAATTCAGAGAAATGTATAAAATCAAGGAGGAAAGCTGGGTATTTCTCACCGGATCAAAAAACTTCATCTTCGATCTGGCCAGAAAACAGTTTGGCGCAGAAGTGAAAGTACTTCTCGGACAGAATGATCTGACTGATTTTGTTCATACTGAAAATGTATACCTGATTGACAGGAAAAATTACCTTCGGGGTATTTACAGAGCAAAAGGCACTGGCGACCTCGAAAGACTCTTGGTCGAAATGAAAACGCTTCGTCAGGAAGACTTTGGAAAAAAACTGTAGTCGTCCATTTTATCAGAGGCTGCTCCACGGACTGAGTAATGGATCTATCGTTTCCTTTCTGAATCAGAGGAGCAGTCCAGGATTTTTTCTGCTCTGCTCCACCCTCTCATTCATCAGCCTGAAACAGGAAAGAAGACTGAGAGACATTTCCTCTCCTTCCAGATACCTCATCGCATAGGCAACCGCCTCAAAAGTGGAGAGCCTGTTGAAAGATGTGCTCTTTCTGAGGGTATACTCACCTCTTACATCAGCCGGCAGTCGGACAGACATAAGATGTTCCAGCCTTTCCCGTTTTCTGATCTTGGACGCCTGTCCCCAGGATCCGTCAGGGACAACCAGATGATAAGGACCTTTATATTTATCAGAAAATTCGTCATCAAGCAGTACAGCCCCTTCATCAGGATACAGAAAAAGCACAAGCTCATTCTCTGTAACAGGGATGGAACTGAAACGGAAAGGAGCTTCCTTCAATCCTCTTTCATATATACGAAACTTTGAGAGAGTCAGAAGACCGAGATTTGCTGTATTTGAAGTCAGATGTTTTTCACGGAAATGCATAATGACAGAAACAGGGGTGTTGTTTCCATGCATACTCAGTCCGCCGCAGAAACAGAAATTTATGTTGATCCTGCAGAAAGGACATCTTTTATCACGAGTATTTCTTCTGTTGCTCATAAAACTTATAATAAGTATTCTGATCACTTTCCGGAATACAGAGGGCAGAAATGACATTGATTTTTTCTGCTCTGTAACCGGTGATTCATTCTGCTTTTCTTTGGGGAAACCCGGAGGAATCAGTGAATAAATTTTAATGCTGTGAGAAAAAGCCCGCCTGAAGCGATTGCGGTACCGATCAGCCAGCGAACAAAATTAGAATGAATACTTTCCAGCTGCACACTGAGCTTTGTATCCAGATCTTTGATTTCCAGCCGAACCCCTTCAATCTCTTTGGAAAGTTTCATCTCTGTATTCTTAATCTCCAACCTGACTTCTTCAATCTCTTTGGAAAGTTTCATCTCTGTATTCTTAATCTCCAACCTGACTTCTTCAATCTCTTTGGAAAGCTTCATCTCCGTATTCTTGATTTCCAGACGGATATCCTGAGTTTCCTTTCTGATTTCTTCAATTTCTTTGGAGAACTTCATCTCCGTATTCTTGATTTCCAGGCGGATACCTTGAGTTTCCTTTCTGACTTCTTCAATCTCTTTGGAAAACTTCATCTCGGTATTCGTGATTTCCAGGCGGATACCTTGAGTTTCCTTTCTGATTTCTTCAATTTCTTTCTGAAGACGCAGTTCGGTCTGTTTAAATTCAGATTTGATATTTGATTCAGCGTCCGCCAAATCCTGCCTGCTGGCAGGTTCAGTTTCATGGACCTTGACAAACAGTCTCACAATTTCACGTGACTGTTCATCCGTGAACTGCACTTTTTTGAGCATCTCGTACGCTTCGAGAGTATTCATATTTTCCATCATATATATACCTGTTTGAAAATGTCAAGAATCGATTTTTTTCCTCCTATTTTTACACTTTAGGCGAAATTAAACTGATAAGGTGAGTTTCCCAATACAGCAGAACATGGATTATCAGAAGGCCGCAAGCAGGCAGAATCGGCCCGGATTTAGGTTTCCATAGACTTCCGGCGGGGAAGCTGTTCGAGAGTATGTCTGCAAATTTTATCAATCTCCTTCAGCCTCTGATTCTCCCATCTCAGCACTTAAGCTTTTTTCCATCTTCCCGCAGGTGTCAGTGCAGTCTGTTTCCTGAATCCTTCCGAATATTTTCCTTTTCTGTCTTCCAAATCCTCGGCTCATTTCTTTTTGCTTCGAGTGTCCAGTGGTACGCAGCGGGGTTGAATCTGCAGAACCAAGTTCTTTTCAATATTTCCTATCCCTTCGTATTTCATGCAATAAACGTGCCGTTAGAACATATTTCATTCAGTACCATTACGCAGCAGAACACCGACAATATCAGTTAATACTCTTGCTTTAAATCAAATATTAAATACATTATATTTACATTAAATTACAGGAGAATGAAAATGTCATTTAAAATAAAAACAGCAGTCTGTATGCTTACATTCCTAGGATGCAGTCTTCTAAATCCTTCCAAAGACAATTCCGACAAAAACAAGCAGATCGCCCTTGCAGCGCTTGCCCTTTCTGCATCCAAGACAGTCTGTACTTCATCAAGCAGCACAGGTTCCACTGTGACAAACAGCACGGCAACCTTGAATTCAGCAACCGGATGTGTCACTGGAGTAAACACCTGTATGGACAGTGCCCTTCCCTCCTGGATCAGGGACAATTTCAAGTGTTCTGTAGCTTATTTGGACGGAACAAATATTGTATTTAAATCACAGAACCTTCCAAATCATAAAAGTTACTACTGGGGCTCGTCCTCTGCACTTTTTGATTCGGCCACTGCGGGAAATCCCAGCACGATCGCAAGTCAGAAGATGGTATATAAAATTCCAGGAAATGCAGCAAAGGGCTCAGGCACAGACAGCACTCAGGCAGGCCAGGTATCCATCGGGATCACAGTCAACGGACTTGCAATATTCAATAATGCAGCTGCCCCTCCTGATGTTCTGAAAAATGAAGCCGTATCATTTGACTCTTACTCAGGGCACCCTGAATCCACAGGAACTTATCATCATCATGCTGCAGTACCGATGGTCTGCGACGGAACAACGCTTGTCAGCAACAGTGCCTCCTGCAATAATTCAAAACTCATAGGAATTGCACTTGACGGGTACGCAATCTACGGGCAGAAATGTGACAAGGGAACTTCAAGCACATCTGATGACACTGCTCCGACTGACCTGGATTCACTGCATGGGCATACAGCAGTTACGACGCACTTCAGCACTGCGACATATCATTATCACTACGCATATGATGCTACTGCAACAATTTATACTTTAATGGGATCGTATTTTTACGGTAAACAGGGATCAGTCAGCAATTGAGAAGATTGCACAAAACCTGACTGAGTCATCGCAGAAATTTACAGCGAAGGAGTCTAAGCAGCCCCTTCGCAAAAAGACGCCAAAATTTGAAGCGGCTGCCAAGCATCTCTTGACAGTCTGAAACCAGTCCAATCAGAAAGCAGTAAAATCACTGAAAATACAGAGAAAGGACTTATAGCTTTTTCCAATCCATCATATATCCACCTGAACTGTCCTGTCTATCCAACGATGCCTTCAGTTTACAGGATACTTGTTCTTTTTAACTCTTTTATTTTTTATCAAAATTCAGATCTGTATTGTAAATAATTTTTTATCATTTTGAAAATGAGGGAAGCTTCTATTTCTTTCTGTATTTCGCCGCCATTTTTTCAATGACCGGACCGAGATCATTATTTTTTAATCTCTGATACATAAAACCTTCATAAATTCCGCTTTTCACAGAAAAATTTACTCCCTGACTTTCCTCTGCAGATGAAATGACAGTACCGCCGAATTCTTCTTTTTCAACTGTCGTAATCCTGACTGCAGCAGTCCAGACAGGAGTCGGGTGATTGAAGAAATAAGGCTCGGCTTTCCTGATTGATGATGAAATCTCTTCAATATCTTTTTTATCAGTAATCACGATTCGTTCCGAAACAAGAGAACGGAATTCCAGTGGCTCAATACTGATCTCACTGATTTTTTCAGAAGGCATTTCTTTCAGAAAACCGAGAACCCTTGCCCTTCCAGGCATGAGAAAACATCCTGCAAATAATATAAAAAAGTATAATATATGAAAACTATTTTTCATTCGTCTATTCAGGCAGTTTCTCCGCAAGTCTTCTTTTTCATAAAACTGATTTACGCTGCAGATCCAGTCAAGCTTAATCAGAGCTGAATCCGTAAAAAACTGCCGGAGCAGTATTTTATTTATTGACAGAATATATAAATACTTATGATAGGTCTTCCGAAGGAGATTGACTAATGAGACTAAGATTCTTTATAATCTTACTGGCAGGTTCAATGATACTGCAGATATCGGCGCAAAATGTCACTGTTTCCTCTGAAGAATGCTTCAATATCACCTGGTTTGGCGGGGCTGCCGGAAATGCAGGAAAGACAGTCAAAGGCAAACTCAAGCAGGACCCTTACATCATCAAATACGACTGGAAAAACGGTGTGATGAATTATGACTGGCTTAATGACGGCGGCAGAGTGACCGGGATACAGGGAACCTGGAAACAGGACGGTTCCAATGGATCATTTATTCTGACCAAAAACGGAGAAAACTATTCAGGGTTCTGGAGTTCTTCAGGAAACAGTAAAAAAAACAAACTGACTTTTGCCAAGATAGAGTGTAAATAATCCCTCAGAGGAGGATGCGCGATTACAGCAGGAATTCTGCTCTGGCATCAGACCGCTGGGGAAAAACTTCAGGCAATGTTTTTATAAATACATCATCATTAAACGGCATCGGAGTAAATACAGACGGGCTGGGAATAACATCAGCGGCAAACACTGATCTGACTCAGATTTCTTTTATGATCACTCTTCTGGCAGACAGCCAGGCTTCAGGAATGACTATGACCGGCTCTGAAACAGGTGCCTGTTCCAGATTCATTTTTTTGAATACAGCTTCCTACGGGAACTCTGAAAGCGGCGCAAATCAGCTGAGTATGGGCGGAACTCCGATAGACTACAGCTGCTTCACTGGAAAATTCCTTCTGGAATCCACGGCAAATTCCTGCAATTCAACAAACGGAAACAGTGCCGGATATTCAAATTCATCACCCTGCACTGCAGGAGGAAGCTCAGATTTTACAGAACAGTCATTTTCCATCGGCGCCTCCGATATGATCGGCCAGACCAAGTAAACGGATATTGAATAATTTCTATTAAATATTGACAATTCATTCAGTTCCATTCTGATTACAATGAAAACAACGAGAGACAGGCGGGACTATGAGAACTGAGACTTCTGAGCATTTAAAATCAGCAGCTGCACTTTTGAAATATATTGGAAGCGATAAAAATCCTATGGATGAGGTTTGGGATGATATGCGGTTTCACGGAGTGTATACAGGAAATTTTGAAGATCCTCTCCAGAATTTCGGAGGGCTGGGATTCCTGCCTTTTTCCGGATATTCTGACGGTGATCTGATGGGACTGTATCCAGTGATCGGTCAAGGACTCGAAAACTGGCCTGTCATCCGTGTCCCCCATTCAGGAGATCCGGCTGAAGTCATTGCCTCATCTCCTGCTTCTCTTGTTTCTATATTCATCTGCAGAACTATTCTGAATTTCGGGGGGCGACGAACTGGAAGACTTGGATAAAAACAGAAAGAAAATAATGAAATTTGCAGAAGCTCTCGGTGATGCAGAAGGCAGGACTGCAAAAGTTCTGGATGCAGTCGTTAAAGAAGAAATCTCAGACAGTTCCTCTGAATATGAGTTCTCAGTTTTATGTGAAGGAAAAAACAGCCCTCTTTCAAAATATTTCCATATTCTGGAAAACATTGATGAATCTATGCCTAAGGACTGGCTTTCAGTCATCAAAGCCTTTCCCTTCTTCACTCCGGCTTACAATGAGCTCTTCGACTGCGCATTGGAGACGGATGATCCTAAAACAGCTGAATATGCACTGAATCTTTTTTATAATGATTATTCATTTAATGGCAATTATAAATTATTAAAAAAAGCTTCGAAATATCTGATAGAGAATGCAGAGAAAAAATTCAGTAAGAAAGAAATCTGGCCGGTTGTCAAAGCACACTCAGAAAAAAGACTTCTCGGAAAAAAATGGTACGATGCTGCGATATCACTGAAAAAGGATGATCCGTTAAAATCATTTAATGCTTTAAAAAATGCAGCATACCATATATTCGAAGAAACAGAGGAAATGCCTTCTTTTATTATAAACAGCCTTATTTCTTCTTCAAAAATTCTTAAGGACAAAAATCTTTCTGCAATTTTCGAAGAAATCCGTCCAAAAGATAAAAAAGAGGAAGGAGGAAAATTCTGGAAACTCTATGAAGACGCAGAAAAAGAATACAGCGAATCAGAAGCGTTGAAAGATTCAGTCAAACCTCTCTTTGAGGCTGTAAAAAAGAATGATGCCGACTCGGTAAAAAAAATAATATCTTCAGGAATCAGCCCGGACATCCAGGAAAAGGAGACGGGCAGAACAGCTCTCCATTATGCCGCAGAAAAGGGATTCAAAGAAATTGCGGAACTTCTTCTGGAAAACCAGGTGAATTCAGGAATCAAAATGGCAACTGGTCTGAATCTGCCGGTGCATCTGGCTGCTTACAACGGTCAGACAGACATTATTAAACTGCTTGTTTCAAAAGGAGCAGATATTCATGCAGTCAACGGAAGAACAGAAACACCACTTTTCCTTGCGGCTCAGAATGGACATATGGAAACTGTAAAATTTCTGCATTCAAAGGGAGCTGATCTGAATCAAAAAAATATCAGTCAGGAAACTCCGATTATCATTGCAGCGTATAACGATCATGATGAAACAGTAAAATATATTGCTGAAAACGGAGGAAATGTAAACGCAAAAGACTATGCCGGACAGACAGCACTGCATTGGGCAGCCGCAGCCGGAAAGACTGAACTCGTAAAATTTCTGATAAAAAAAGGAGCTGATCCCAAAATCAAGGATGATTCAAATGAGACAGCGGCTGACTGGGCAAGAAAGGAATATCCGGAAATCTCAGCAATTCTCGAAGGAAAAAAATCTGCTGAAAAAAAAGAAAAACAGATCAGTGTTAATGAAGAAGATATTCTCAGCTCTCTTGCAGAAGAATGGAATATGCCTGTGAAGGAAGTAAAAAAAATGGATACATTTCACGCACCTTACTCAGACATAAAAGATGAAAGTCTGCAGCATCTGCACCTTCTGCCCAAACTGAAGACAGTCACTCTCCTTGGATGCACAGGACTCACAGATGCCGGAATGAAATTTATTGCACAGTGCAGAGGCCTGGAAGAGGCGCATCTGTCAGGTGTACCAATTACTGATAAAGGACTGGAATATCTGAACACCTGCAGTTCTTTGAAAAAACTTTGGATAGACGGAACAAAGGTAAGCAGGAGCGGAATCAAAAAGATTTCCAAACTGACAAAACTGGAATGGATCCGACTGAACGGTCTGTCCCTAATTGACTCTTCAATCGAAGAGCTGAAATCTTTGAAGAACATAAAATACTTTGAAGCATCAGATACCGATATCACCGACAGACTTTGCAAGCTGCTCGGAACCTGGAAAAATTTGAATTTACTGGACCTTTCTTCTGCAAAGATCAGTTCAGAGTATCTGAAAGAACTTTCTGTACTGAAGAAGCTTCAGACCCTTCGTCTGGACAATGCAGTGATTCATGATGATATATGGAAAAATATATCCAGTCTTTCTGCTCTTGAAAATTTAAGTGTTTCCGGAACAAAACTGACAGGTAAAGGAGCATCATCTGTTTACTCTCTGAAAAAACTTCTTCATTTGAATCTGAATGAGACAGATGTTTCAGATGAAAACATTTCAGAAATTGCTTCATTGAAATCTCTGAGAGTACTCGAGCTCGAAAAAACAAAAATCACGGACAAGTCAGTTCCTCTGCTGAAGACTATGAAAAATCTGAATGCACTTATTATCACTGGAACGAAAATAAGTTCTTCAGGAAAGAAGGCTTTGAAGGCGGCAATGGATCCTCATGTTTCCTTCAGCTGGTAGAATCTTCAGAATTGAAATGAATTTTACTGTATGTATACTTATTTCAATTCTGCTGCATCTGATTTTCTTCTGGAACTGGAAAAAATCTGACAGACTGGATATTCATGTAAAAGTGAATCGGGGGATATCCATCTCTCTGCAGAATATATCCCTAAATCCTGCAGGCACAAAAGGTGATTCTCAACTCTCAAAAATATCGGGAGACCCGGGAGCGGTTTCAAATGAGATAGAACGATTTAAAAATTCCTTGACTTATCCAGAGGATGCCGTTCCCCAGGAACTGGAAACAGACTGCACTTGGAAACTGATTCTGGAAGACGGAGCAGTCAGGGAAATAATAAGCATTCAGAAATGCAGGTACGGGATATTTGATTCACACTTCAGAAAATCCGCAAAAGAATGGAAGTTTCAGCTTGCAGGAAAACAGGAACTGACTGTACCTGTAAGTTTTAAGATAAAGGGGACAGCTAATGAACAGCAATGAAATCCTATCACTGATTCACAAGGCAATGGATGCAGAAATCGAATCACTGCAGAGTTTCAGAAAAACAGTCGGTGCTGAATTTGCCGAAGCGGCTCAAATGATTTATTCTTCCGAAGGAAAGGTTGTTCTTACCGGGGTCGGAAAGTCGGGTGATATTGCAAAAAAAATTTCTTCCACAATGACATCCACTGGAACCGAGGCAATTTTTCTGCATCCGACTGATGCAGCACATGGAGATGCGGGCGGAATAAGAAAAGACGATGTAGTTCTTGCCATCGGCAAAAGCGGAGAGAGTGATGAACTGCTTTTCCTGATTCCGACCATAAAAAGAATCGGTGCCAAGCTGATTGCTCTGACTGCAAATCCCGGCTCCAGACTTGCCCTTGCTGCAGATCTGCTTCTTCATACCCCCGTTGAAAAGGAAGCCTGTCCTCTCGATCTTGCACCGACTTCCAGCACAACAATTGCTCTTCTTGCGGGAGATGCTCTGGCAATGGCCCTTATGGAAATGAGAAATTTCAAAGCAGAAGACTTTGCACTGTATCATCCTTCAGGAAGACTCGGAAAAAGACTGAGCCTAAATATAGAAGATGTAATGAGAAAAAATGATTCTGTACCCAAGGCTTCTCCCGAGGCAAAACTGGAAGAAATACTCAATGAGATCACAGGAAAATACCTTGGAGCCGTATGTATAACAGACGGAGAAAACAGTCTCCTTGGAATCATTACTGACTATGATCTGAGAAAAAGACTGAGCGAGGGATCTCTTTCAAAGGATCTTCAGGCTGACGAAATGATGAATAAAAATCCGATAAGGTTTCAGACAGGCAGGAAAGCTTATGATGTGCTGAAGGAAATGGAAGACAGAAAAAGACCAATATCAGTAGCCCCGATTGTTGACGAACAAGGAAAGCTTGCCGGTATTGTAAGCCTTCATGATCTTCTGCAGAAAGGATTGTAATTTTTTTTATAAATGATACATGCAACTGCAAGTTATGAAATATTTCTCTCGCAGCTGAAAGAGATTTATAAATTCTCCGATCTGGTTCTGCATTCCGGTCCTCTTCTGGAGGAAAATCTGAACAGAATGGAGAATGACAGTAAAAATGCGATTCCCCTGAAACCGGTATTTCTGAAAGACATCTGTACAGAATCCCATTTAAGAAAATGTCTCAGTACATATCAGTTTTCACTGTCTAAATATATTTTTCTGAGTACATTTACCTTTTTCGAATCATATATATCTTCTGTAATCACGGAACTCTTCGAATTTCATGGCGGAGCAGAGGAACTGAAAAGGCTTTCCACTCTCCGTTCAACACTTAGGGATTATGATTCAAATATAGATATAGAAAAATGCAGGAAAAAACTTCAGGAATATCCGAACAAAAAAGAGAGTTTTAAGTATATAAAATATACGAAGGAACTCGAGAGGAGCAGTTTTAAGTTCCCAAGCGAGATACTTGCAGAATACGGAATAGACAGTCTGAAAAATAAGATTGACAGAAAGAACTACAAAGCAGTTCTGATAATCCATATTATGAAAGAAGCATTTCACTTTGATGCCGATTCTGTCAAGGTCAGGCACGCAGGCAAAAAAGTTACAAGCTCAGTGACGGACACTTTTGACCACTTCAGAAATTTCCGAAACGACCTGGTTCACGGTGAATACATCAAGAATGGGATTACTCATTCCAGGCACAGCAGAAGTCAGGCTCCTGAAAAATATATTGTTTTTGATCTTAAAAATGCCTACGGATATTCCAGTACAATTAAGAAAATTGCATCAGAATTTGACAGACATTTATTGAATTATTTTTTCATTACAGAAAAATACAGATAACTAGCGAACGAAGTGCTTATACCATTTAGAAGTATCCAATTCCATCACATTCTCTTCCCTGCTTACTTTCATCAGGTATTCATTCAGATACAGAAGTTCTTTATCACCTGTACCGCCGAGAAAGGGCTGAACGTGAATTGAATTCTTTTTATTCTTCATACAGATATTCGGACTGTCATCCATAATCAGAACTCGTTCCATCTTATAGCCGTAACGTTTCAGTACTTTCAGATCTTTGGAATACAGATCATTTTCATGTACAAATTCCTTTGAATAACCCTCAAAATCGCATCTGCTTCTGGCCCATACAAAATCGAAAGGGATCTCGGGCGGAAAAACTTTTTCAAAGATATTCTGAACATATTTATCAGAACCTGCAGACCATAGTGCGAGAGAAAAATAGCCCGAAACTGATCTTAAAAACTGCAGAAAATAAGGTCTTAAATAGACAAAAAATTGAAATACTTTATAATCATATTGCTTATGAATTTCAGATTCAGCTGCAAAAATCAGTGTGGAATCCAGATCAATTACCAGCAGAATCCGTTCCGAAGCGGCATTTCTCAGAGGATGTCCATTTACTTCCAGCATAACCCATTTCCAGTCTGATTAAAGTTATTTTTTACGCAAGTATTTAAGGGATAAAAATTTTTCATAACTTTGTCTTTCCTGTTATATATAAAACTTTATACAATAGATATTCTCTATAACAAAACTTTTGCAACTGTACTGCCGGGGATACAACCTTCAGTCTCAGCTCAAAAACCATTGAATCAGTACCCTGAATATATGACGAAAATAATTTGATATTAAATTAATTTTCTGAAACTGATTCAAGGAATAACTGCAGAGAATCAGTAAAAAAGAAAATCAGTGCAGACTTGATTATGAAATTCCAAGGTTTTAAGGAATTCTGGTCTGCTGAATGATTTCAGATTGCTTGCTCACCTTGCGCAAAAGGAATATAGTGCATAAAATCTGTTATTTTTACGAAGAATGTATCAGTAAAAACAAATACTTCAATGCCTGCGGGAAGTTCAGCCGGATCATTGGCAGCCAGCTTCTATATGTTGGCGGCCAGCTTCTATATGTTGGGGAGGAAGGCGGCAGGTTCCATACCTTGCGAAACCTTATTCCCGCCACAACGCTCTGCCTGAGTAGATTGAGTTACGTATTGCATCGAGGCAGGAGAACAAACTGATGAACTGTAATATCTATCAGTATTGGAAAAGGTAAAGGACGACCGTTAAAGTTTCTTGGAGTCACAATTCTTCTCGAAGGGTAGACAAAACCATTCTGTTCAGAATGTTCCTTTACTGTATTTGCAGCAGTGGCAAGTTTACTGATAATATCAGCTGTATAATTGTGCTGAATCAGCCTGCCCGTAGAAATATCAAAGTGAAATTCCTGAAACCTGCTGTGAGAAGGAATTGACTCAGGAAATTCTGCTTCCAGGAGTCCTGCTCTTTTCTCAGTCCACTTAATGGCCTGATTCATCAGCAGAGCAGGGAGAGTAAAATAGTTCCAGAAAGCATAATTGGCAAAGTATGCCATATCCAGATCATCCCAGTAAAGAAGCCTCCTTCCAAAAGTAAAAAAATCCCTTGCATTTTTTCTTTCTTCAATCAGTTTTCCTGAACTGTCCTCAAGCAGCGAATTCATTCCATCCAGAACACCCGCCGTTTCCTTCATTTTTCCAATAGGAATCAGTCTGCTTTTCGGTCTATGAATCTCCATACTGATTTTTACTTTTTCGAAAAAAGGTCTGCGCTTCAGAGTAAATGCAAGACCCTTGACACTCACTTCAGCTTCTATATGTCCGGAATTGATCCAGAGCTCCTGCCCGCCGTAGGCATCGATTGCTTTTTTTGCAGTTTCAGTCAGCATAATCATCTCAATTTTTTTATAATAAATGCAGCTACAAAAGATTCAAGAAGACTCAGAGGAACAGCGGCATACAGCAGCCCGTCAGGAAGAACACCAAGATTTCCGATCACTGTCCACATTAAAACGAATCCGATATACCAGGAAAAAAGTGCAGTCTGAAGAAAAGACAATTTCCCGGAAATGATAAACACCGCAGCCGCAAACATTACTGACCAGAGTCCCCATACTGCTCCGTTTAAAGGCTCAGACGGGAATTTCATTCCAAGTTTTTCATAATGATTTATCCAATACGATTTAAATATTATTTCATTTCTAATAAACTCAGAAATGCTGATCCATACTGAAGCTGCAGTAATCGGAAGCACTGCAGTCCTGAATATTCTGTTCATAAATTCCTCACAGGTCAAATGTTGTCGATGTCTATATTGCAGGATCAAGTCCCTGAGTCAATGCAAATGTATGCATCCATGACCCCTGTTCTTTAAATAAAAAGCATTTCTGTCCTCTGAGAAATTCATAAGCATACAGAAAATAAGTCACTCGCCTTACTCCCTTGGCTTCAGGCGGGACTTTTTAGAAGAGAGTCTGTCGGCGGTTTCACAGCCCTTGAAGATGCTAATGGTTCTGCCCCCACCAAGCCTTATCAAGACGGCTGAGGTTTTGGAAGCCGACTCGACAGCTCTGAAACTGCTGTTTTACTGATTCATCGCAAACTATTTAACTGCAGATTTCCCTAATCTTTTCTGAAAATTACAGCGTCTAGACAGCATATCATATTTGTGCAAGATAAGTAAGGCATAAAATACACACAGCACCGCTTCACATTCCGGGGCCGGGGCTGAAGAGTCTCCTGTTTCAAAATAATACGGAAGCTCATATAAAACTTGACTTTTCTTCGGACTCTGAATAATGAAGTCAGAAGAAACTGCCTTTTTTTGGACTCTCTCAAAAGGATACACTGATAATTCAGTATAATAGCATTATGAAACATCTTTTCATTGCATTTTCAGGACTCCTGTTCATTTTTTTCTGTGCAAAATACCCTGCCGTAAAGGAAAAAGAAATTCAGCCATCTCTGCATATTCGGAGTCTGGAAAAAGTTAAAGAACTCGCTGCGGGTGCCTGCGGGAGCTGTCATACATCAGGACTGGAAACATCCAAGCCTGCCGCACTGAAAGTCTTTGATCTGAATGATTCAGACTGGATGAAAAATATGAATGAAATTCAGCTGAGCAGGACATTCATTCAAAGACTGGGCTTTACTGTTCAAAAAAAAGACAGAGAAACAGTAACTGACTGTTTAGGAGAAGAACTCTATCTCAGAAAAAACAAAAACGTCAAAAAGGCGGCGTTTTAATGATAAAATATAATATTGCAATAGCGGATGATCACTCGGTAGCACAGTTGGGAATTGAAACAGCTCTGTCCAAATCTCCAATTTTCCAAATCATTAAAAAGTTTTCAACAGGAGCGGAAATCAGTTTCGGACTGAAAGAATCGGACATTCATATTCTCATACTGGATATGGATCTTCCCGGACAGAACGGAATGGATTTTCTGAAAGACAACCGCTCAGTTTTCCCGGCCTTGAAGATAGTGCTTTTCACTGCACACGAAGGCGAGGGCTTCTTCCGTGAGGCAGTCCGACTGGGTGCAGACGGTTATATACTGAAATCAGATAATGTAATGAATCTCCATGACAGTTTAATGCATATAGTGGATGGAAAATTCTGCTGCTCTCCAAAACTTTTGAAGTTCCTGAATGACCCTAAATCCGGAATTTCGCTTTCTGAACGGGAATCAGAAGTACTGAAACTCGCGGTAAACGGCCACACATCCCGAGAAATAGGCGAACGGATAGGAATTTCCAGAAGAACCGCTGAGTATTATATTTCGAGGCTGAAGGAAAAATTCGATGCGGAAAATCTTCTTCAGCTCGCTGAAGCCGCCAGAGAGAAATATTTTAAATAGTCATATATGAAGTCTATATATATTTTTTTAATTATTATTTTTAATTTCAGTCTTTCCGGGTATGAAGAATTCAGTGTCAAGGATTCTGAAATCTCCGCTCCGCTCGGAAAATATTCATATTTCCTTGAAGACGGCAGTAAAAGCTTCAATTTGGATCAGGTAAGAAAGCTTCCCGAGGAAATCTGGAAAAAAAACAATGCAGACACTCTCAACCTGAGTTTCAGCGACAAAGCATTCTGGATCTGCATAAAAATTCATAACGGAGGAAAAAAGAGAGGAACTTATTTCATTGAACTGAATTCTTCCAGAATAGACTATATAGAGTTTTACAGTCAGCATTCCAATTATGAAAAGGAAAGATCAGGCATACTCGTGAAATTTTCCGAACGGAAGGTCAGGCATAAGAATCCTGTTTTTACGGTCAGTCTTCTCCCTGAATCTCACAATCTGCTTTATTTCAGAATAGAGAGCGGAACGGTTATGCAGTTCAACCCTGTAATTCATACCGAAGGGAGACTTACGGAAAAAACCTCAAAGGAAGAGCTTCTGAACGGGATTATGTTCGGAATCATTATACTTTCATGCATGTACGGTCTCCTGCTGTATCTGATTATCAACGATCTTGCAAATCTGTACTTTGCCATATACAGTGCAGTCATATTCTGTTTTTTTCTTGTTCTGACAGGAACCGGATTTCACTATATCTGGCCGAACTTTCCGATTGTAAATCACACAAATGTGTTCTTCGGCTCACTGGGAAATATCTTTGGACTGATGTTTCAGTATTATATAATGGATTTCCGAAAAAATCTTCCAAAATTGGAAATTCTTTCAAAAACACTGATCACCTTGAATATACTGACTGCAGTAATGTTTTCCTTCATTCCGTTCAGTGCCTCTGTGCAGATCCTCGTCATAGAAACAGTCATTAACTCTTTCTTTTTTCTGGTATTGGGGTTTCTTGTATTTTTGAAAAATTACAATCCTGGAGTTTATATTATTATAGCACTTTTTCTATGGGTATCTGAATGGATCTTCAGAGGATTAAATTACTTTTCCATTTCTTCGTACGTGTTGAATTTTAATGATACTGTAGTGATCCGCTGCATTGAGAGAATCATTCTCTGTCTTGCATTGACGGCAAAAGTACGGATAATCAAGGAGGAAAATGAAAAAAACCAGACTCAGAAACTGAGTGATGAAATTCAGAATAAGGAAAAACTCAGACAGATAAATGCAGATATGGAAAAACAGGTAAAGGAAAGAACATACGAACTTCAGAGAGAAAAAGAAACTGCGGTCAAGGCAAATCTCCTGAAGGATACTTTTATTACTGCAGTCACACATGATCTGAAATCTCCCATACTGAACACAAGGCATATACTGGAAATAATGATCAGCAAGGAAGAGATGGACTGGGAAGAAAGACTGTATTATTTAAAGACTTCTCATCATTCACTGACTGCTTCTTATCAGATGATATATAATATACTGAATATGGACAGATTCAATTCAGGAAGAGCAGAAATTCATCATGAATATGTAGATCTGGACAGCCTGATTCAGAAAGTGATTCAGGGATTCGAATATACTTTGGCATTCAAAAATATTACTTTGGAATACCTGCCGAGAGAAGAAAAAATTGTTATCGGCGATTTCCAGCTTCTGCTTCAGCTGTTTTCAAATCTGATCAGCAATGCCGTTAAGTTTTCATTTGAGAAGTCAACAGTCTCAGTGTCTATTGAAAATATCCAAAACTTTTACAGTATCAGAATTAAGGATTCCGGAACAGGGATGAGTCCGGAGCAGATTAAGTCTCTCAGTTTCCGATTTAATCCTGTCAAGGAAGGAACGGCAGGAGAAAAAGGATCCGGTCTCGGAATCAGCATAGTCAGACAGATTCTGGAACTGCATGAAGGCTCAATGAATATTGAGTCAAGTCTGAACACCGGCACAGAGATCAGCATATATCTTCCCTGCCAGGAAAAAGTTCTGACTGTTTTCTCAGAAGACGACTCCCTCTATAATGATATTGACTGCATAAAAGCTGCAGACGAGATCCGAATTCTGAAGGTGTATGATATGAATAATCTTGAAGAATGCATCAGCAGGATTGTTCCTGATTTCATTGTACTTGGACTGAAAAACCCAAATTCTCAGCTTATGAGAATAATAAAAAAAATTGCGGAGAGAGAAGAGCAGCCTGCAGATATTTTTCTGAAGATATTTTTTGAACGAAATGTCATTCAGGGAAAAATAGATTCCCCTGCCCTGAACAGGCTGTTCCTGAATGACATATATGCTGATACAGTAAAAGCACTTACTGAATTTCTGGAACAGAAAAAAAGTCGGTAATCTGTCCTTAGACCATTTTCACTTCAATCCAGGGCTGAAACTCACCTGATTCATCCAGTTGAAAGCATGTACCGGTTTCCCTTGGAACAGAGATTTCCTTGGAAGACTTCTTGTCCGTCAGATAATAAAAATCATCATCACTGCTGTCTTCCCAGTATTCAGTCTCCTCTTCTGAATCGGAGTCCGAATGTTTCCAGTGAATAAAATCATCGCTTCCGTTGATTTTCAGACGGACAAACTCACCGCCTTTGTATTTATATTTTGCAAGTTCCTCCTCGTCTTCAATCCTGATATCACCGTTTTCATCAAAGTTCTTATGATTCTTGAGAAGAAAAGCCATCGGTTCAACTGCTCCCGGCTGCATAAGAGTTGTATACCAATGCTTAGGTTTATTATGCCAGCCGATAAGAAAGGCTGTCACTTCTGAAAGCTCAGATTCTTCGGCATCATCAACTGCAGTCATCATCACTTCTTTCGGAAATCTCTTTGTTGTCCTTTTTTCTGCAGCAGCACCTTCCGGAGTATTGCCTACATTGTATAAATCCATTGCACTGTATGCATGAAGTGCTTCATGAGCAACTGCAAAAGAACCGACAACTCCCTCTTCTGTATAAATCATATTGTATTCCAGTTCTTTTCCGGCATTGTCCATATCCACACTGCCCATATAAGCCCTGTCATCCTTATTTGCAAAAAACATAACATGAAGACTGTATTCTTCGTATTCCTCTTTCAGGTTTGTATAAAAATCTCCAGGAGATTCAAAATCAAGCTCTTCCAGAACTTTGATGATTGCAGCTTCACCTTCCTCCATAGGATCTTCAAATGAAGGTATTTTATCCAGAACAACATCCTCATCCTCATTCATGCATTTGTATTCAAATTCGAGATCAATATCATAATCTTCTGAATTTTTCTGAATCCATTTCATTGCATTCTTTACATTCTTCCAGGTATTCTTCCGTCCTTCCTCAGTCCAAGGCTTGTCAGGCTCCGAAAAGAAAATTCCGACAACAAGGCATTTCCCTTGCAGTTTTTTTGCAGATCCGCTCCAAAATGATTTCATAAATGCTCCTGAATAAATTGGAAGACAGAGTAACAGTATGGAAAATGCTGTCAAGGAAAGATCAGAGGTCCTGCAGAAAAACATCTGATTTTTTCCTGAACAAAATTTAGAGGATGGAACAAGTTATGCAGATTTAACTTCAACTTATAACTGAAAATGTCCGGACTATCTTATTGAAAACGGATTCTACCTTAGGAACTGAAATCTTCAAACTGATTGATGCACATCCTGTGTCAATTATTCGAACTCAAAGTCTTATCCTGCAGAAACATCCGTTTTCCAAACCTTTACTGTCTTGCTGTAGTCACCGTCCGGATCTTCCTTGTAACAGTATCCCTTTTTTCTTTTGGGCACTGCAATTGTAAGTAGAGACTTTTTATCTGTCATATTATAATAATAACTGTCCTGACTGTTTTCCCAGTATTCAACTGTATCCCCGGAATGCTTACTGATCTGTTTCCAGTGAATCAGGTCAGGGTTGCTGTTAATTTCAATCCTCGAAATGATGAAATCGTCAGATTCATATCTGAGCAGTTCTTTTTCCTTTTTTATAATGACAAATCCCTTTTCATCAAAGCTTTCATGGTGCTTCAGAAGAAACTCCACTTCCTCTTTGTCATCAGGCTGTATCATGGAGGCGTACCAGTCCTTAGGATCACTGTGCCAGCCTACAAGAAATGCAGTCAGCTCGGAAAGCTCAGGGTTTTCAATGTCTTCAGAAGCACAGAGCATCACCTCTGTGGGAAATCTTTTTTCAACTCTGTCGGATATTTTCTGGCCTTTCTTAGTCTCATTCACATTGTACAGATCAACTGCACTGTAAGCATGCAGAGTTTCATGAACAACAGTAAAAGGATCAATCTTTCCGTTTTCCTTGAAGATCATATTAAACTCGAGCATCTTTTTTTCATTGTTCATATCGACATAGTGCATATAAGGTCTGCCCTTCTCATTGGCAAAAAAGATGATATGAAAGCTTGTGTCCCTGTATTTCCTGTTCATTTTTTCATAAAAATCTTCGGGGGACTCGTATCCCAGTTTTTTCAGAACCTTGAACATAATTACTTCCATATCTTCATAAGGTGCTTCAATCTTCGGAATTTTTTTGACCGAAATATCCTCTTCCATATTCAGACATATGAAATCAATCTTCAGTTTTACTTTATACTTTTCCGACTCATTCTTTATCCAGTCAATGCCCTGCTTCAGGCTCAGAAGGGCATTCTTTTTTCCTTTCTTCTTCCAGGGCTTTTTCTTCCTGGAAATGAACAGTGCGATGATCAGGCATCGGCCGTTGAGTTTTTTTGCAGATCCGTCCCAGAAGATTACCATACAGGTTCCTGACTATTCATCTCGCAAATTTGACTGAGCTGTGTTCTCTTATCTGCATACCGATTTCACCGTAAACTAAGGAGACAAAAGTTTCATCAGTTCTTCAAAAATATTTTCAGGATTCTGTTCCCTCATGCATCTGAAATGCTTTTCAGGACAGACGTTTCCCCCGTGAATTCCGCAGGGTCTGCACTTCAGGCCTGAAATCTCAGCAATAAACTGTTTATCTGAAAGAGGTGTATATCCGAAATCCTTTACTGTAGCACCGAAGACTGCAGCAATCGGTATATTGAATGCAGATGCAATATGAATCGGAGAGGAATCATTGGATACAATTCCTGCTGATTTAGATATAACATAATGCAGTTCCACCAGATTCGTCCTTCCAGTCAGATCAGCCGCCTCAAACCCCTTTCCGATGGATGCACACAGTTCTCTGTCCTTGGGTGCTCCGGTCAGAACAGGAAGATAATCCGTCTTTTCCAGAATCAGCTCCAGTATCCTGCGAAACTTGTCCTCAGGCATTCTTTTGGTTTCCCAGACAGAAGAAGGGGCCAGAACAATATACTTTCTTCCGCCAATCTCTTCTTTGAATATTTTTTCTATATTCTGTATCCTGTCTGACGGAAGATAGAGTTCTGGTCTGTAAGGAGAATTCTCTTCTCCAATCAGGCTGAAAAGCTTTTCCACCTCATGTTTTCCATGAAGCGGCCTTGAAATCCTTCTGTTCAGTAAAAAACTGAACCCTGCTTCATGATATCCGATTCTGCTGCCTGCTCCAGACAGAAAGGAAAGAATGCTCGAACGGTGAGAAAAATGAGGACTTAAGACAGTATCAAATTTCCTTGCTCTGATTTCAGAAGCAAATTTGAAAAAACCGAATATAGAAGATTTTATCTTTTTTTTATCCAGAATAATTACATCATTCAGATGAGGATTTCCAGCCAGAACATCTTCCGCTCCTTTATTGACCAAAATCGAAATTCTGCTATCAGGATTCTTCTCTCTCACTCTCCTGATAAAGCCTGTAGTCAGTATCAGATCACCCAAAAAAGCAGTCTGTATGATCAGTATATTTTTCATCCGCAGTTCTCCAGAATTACCGCAAAATTGTTCGTAGCAAGTCCCCCGATTGAATGAGTCAGACCAAACTGAAGTTTTTTCTTCTGCATAAAGGAAAACAGTTCTGCAATCTGGGCTGTTCCGCTGGCACCGATCGGATGTCCTCTTGTCTTCAGTCCGCCTGAAGCGTTGATCGGCTTAATCGAATCAGGATGAGTATGTCCCTCTATGACTGCCCTCAAGGCCTCTCCTCGCGGAAACAGTCCTGCATCCTCCGCACCGATCAGTTCAAATGTGGTAAAGGCATCATGCAGTTCAGCACAGTGAATCTGAGAAGGAAGGATTCCTGCTTCCGAAAAAGCCCGGCTGAATGCAGAAATAGAAGACGAAAAGGAAGGCTCTGCATCGGATTTGGAGAAACCCGCAGTTCCATAGCCAGTTCCAAGAATTTTCAAGGGACCCTTTTCTGAAGAAAGAAGCAGTGCGGCTGAACCGTCAGAAAGAGGAGAAATATCATAGAGTCCAAGAGGTGTCGCAAATTTAGGACCTGCATTGTACATCTCTCTGGTAATCGGTTTCTGAATATGCGCTATAGGATTCCTGCTTCCGTTCAGATGAAGTTTTTCTGCAATATAAAATAAATCTTCTTCATTATAATTATACTTTTTGAGATACAGTCGAGTGATCATTGCTGCACCCTGTGCCATGGACATTGCGAAACCCCTCTGAGTTTCAGAGAGAACGGAACCGAGAAGTATATTGTTCTTTTCCCTGTCCAGTCGGCTCATGATTTCGGTTCCCACAACAAGCACATTGCTGAATCTGCCGGATTGAATCAGATTCGATGCAAGAATGACCGCACTTGCACCGCTCGAAGAGGCTGTCTCAGAACGAAGGCAGAAAATATCCTTTAGACGAAGTCTGTCTGCAAGCTTTGCTCCCAGATGATACTCTTCCGTATATTTTTCCGGAGCAAAGGAAGATATGACAAGCGCATCCACCTTCTCCCGTTCCGTTCCGTGCAGCGCCTTTTCACAGGTATCTGCAGAAAGATCCAGAACAGAGCAATCCTTTTTCCCAAATCTGCTGAGGGCAGCATTTTTTATATATACATTCATTTCAGTCTGTCCATATTTATATTCAGGACAAGAACAGTCACATCGTCCTGAAAGGGTTTTCCTCTGGTAAAATGTTTCACTTCGCTGATAAGTCTTTTGGAAAAGGATGAGGGACTTTCCTGACCGTTTTTCAGAATGAAGGAACTCAGCCTTTCTTCTCCGTAAATTTCCATCTCTGGATTGAATTCTTCATAAATTCCGTCAGTAAACAGAATGATCCTGCTCTCCGTTTCCAGATCCAGTTCCTGCAGATGGACCTGGTTTTCAGCATCCAGTCCGATGAGATTTCCTGTCCGGCTCATTGTATGGAGACCGGAACTGTTCAGCAGATACTGATTAGGATGACCGCAGGAAGCATAAAGTATTTTTTTTTCATTAAAATATATATCAGTTATGCAGCAGGTGAAGAATGTTCCCAGACTGGAATATTTTTCGCAGAATTCACGGTTGAATCTTTCAAGAAGCAGAGAGGGCTGAAGAGAATACTTTCTCAGATTTTCATATTCAGCCTTGATGAGCATAGTCATGAGAGATGCATGAACTCCATGACCGGTAGCATCGGAAAGAAATACCCTGATATGGCTGTCGGATATTTCAGTGATGTCGATAAAGTCACCCCCTACTTCAGCCATAGGGATATATTCGAAATAATAATCCACTGCAGGATTGTTCAGCTTCTGCTTAGGAAGAATATTGTACTGAATCTCCTTTGCAGTAATCAGATCCGACTTGATGATCCGCAGACTGTCATTCAGTTCTTTTGTTCTTTCCGCAACCTTTTCTTCCAGATGTTCATACAGAACTGCATTCTCGATGGAAATGGCCGCCTGAGAAGCAATGATCTTCAGGATCTGAAGCCTTTCCTTGGGAAATGCTCCAACCATCAGATTGTTCTCCAGATAGACTATTCCCAGAAGTTTTCCCTGATTTGCAAGAGGCAGACACAGAATAGATCTGGGTTTTTTCTCTCTCACATAAGGGTCATTGGAAAACTGAATATCCAAAGCAGCATCATCAATGATCAGACTCTCCTTTGTCCTTCTGATATACTGAATCACGCTCGCTGGAAGAGCGGTCACTGATTCAATCGGAGTTGATGCGTTGGAAAGAAGATGTCCGGATACAATTGCATTTTCTACATACAATTTTCCCTTTTTTTCCATGATTAAATATCCTTTTTCCGCACCTGAATTCTCCACCATTATCTTGACAAGATTTTCCAGAAGTTTTCCAAGAACAATTTCTCCGGATATTGCCTGAGTCACCTTGAAAAGTGAAAGAACATCCAGGCTTCCGGAGGCACTCATTGAAAGAGTGATGCTTCCAGTCCCTTCAAGCATTGAAAATGTATCCGACTGAATAATTCCTTCCAGATTGGGAAACTCCTCCTCGAGCTGTTCCGTTTTTCTGAATGCTCCCCATTCATTATAAGATATATACGCGCCCTTCAGATAGTTTCTGGCGGCAATTTTGAGACCCCGCCTGGAATAAAATCTTCCTGCAAGCTCATAGGATACTCCGAGTTCATGGAGAAAACCGTTCTCTTTTGCAAGGTTGATTGATTTTTCATACAGGGATGAGGCCTCTTCATTTTCTCCCAGAATCGAGTGCTCTTCCGCTTTCATTAAAAAATATTTATGCTGAAAATTCTCTGAACATGAGTCAGCCCATCGCTTGACTGTCTCCATCTGTTCACGAAAATCGGAAAGAAGTCTTCCCGACTCCTGAAGATCGGACGTCTCCTTGTATACTGCAGCTGAACACAGTCCGGAATAAAATGCCAGAAGAACCTCCTCTATCTGTCCGAGAATCGACTCTGAATTTTCCTTAGCTGAATCAAATTCCTTTCTTGCTGCAGAATACTGAAGCAGAAGAAAAAGCATAATGCCTTTGTAAATTCTGAGATTGCATACTGCACTTTTGCTGGAATGTTCAAGCGACTCATCAAGAAATTTCTCTTCTGAAAATTCAGTGGTATGATAAAATTCTGCCGAGCCGGAAAGACCGGTGTACGAAGCCAATGCAAGCTTCAATGCCCTTCCCATATCCATCGCCCAGAAATTATTTGACTTCATTGCAAAACTGACTGCAGCATCTGCCTCTGCAAAAATTTCCTGAAGCTTCTTTCCTGAATGAAACGAAATCAGTGCCTTGAAAAGAAAATTGTATCCTGTAAACTGAATCTCTCCCGATTCCAATCCTGCCTTTCCGGCTTCCTCAAAATATACAAATGACTTTTTAATGTGCTCTTTTCTGAAATTCAGATAACCGGCCAGAATATAGCCAGTCTTGCATTTCTGAATCTTGTCCTTGAATTTTTCAGACAGTTCAAATGCAAGTTTTGCAAACGAATATCCTGCCTCCGGACTGTTCAGAAAAGTTGCGTTAATGATTCCGTATGTCGAATAGGCAAAACAGGACTCAGGAGCATTTCCGTATTTCAGAGAAAGTTTGACCATCACAGTCACAATCAGAGGGTAAAGCTGTATATCAAAGAGATATGTCGTAGACTTCACTCTGGCAAGAAGCTTCATGGCAGACTGCTTTTCGGACTCAGTCATCCTGGGAAGATCAATCAGACTCTCAATGCTGTTCTGATCGAGATATCTCTGTATCTCTTCATTTTCAATCAAGAGCCAGGTTCCATAGTCCTTTTCAGGAACTACAATTCCGAGAAGCTTCAATGCTGTCCTTCCTGCCGAAAGAGCTTTGGAATATTCTGCATGAATATTGTACTGAGACACCAGTATGGAATAAATTTCCGTCTTGTCATGCACTGAGTTTGTCTTTTCCAGAAGGGCCAGAAGATAACTCTCCGACTTTTCAAAATGTCCTATCAGATATTCAGCCTCTGCACGAAGCTTGTGAAGACTGTAAGCAAGCTTATAATTTATCGTCCAAGTCTCTTCCTGGATGCATCTTATGCCGGCCTGACAGTACTGAATCACAGCATTGTAAGCCACTGAATTCATTGCTTTTTTGGCTGCACCCAGATTCACTGCAGCAAGAAGAAAATTTTCCTCCTCAGATTCAATCTTCTCCATTCCCAGGTTGTAATGATTGACTATGTCAAAGAGCCTCTCTTCGAGATCTTCCGTTCTCGTATACTTGTAAAGGAGTCTTCCTATCTGAAGATGTACTGACTGTCTGGATTCAGGAGGCAATAGATTGTATGCAGCCTGAAGCACCTTGTCATGAGTAAATTTGTAAGTAATCCTTATGGAATCAGGCAGACCCAGATTGTCTTCCTGAAGATACTTGTATTCTTCTCCCACTGGATAAATAAGCTCCATATGCATTGCATTCCACAGAACTGCCCCGGTATAATTCATATCCTTTTCATAAATGATGGAGAGAGTCTTCAGATCAAAACTGCTTCCGATGCAGGCAGCCAGTTTCAGGACTTTCTGTGATTCAGAAGGGAGCTTTCTGATCTTGTCCACAAGCAGGTCGGCGACATTCTCCGTCACTGACATTTTTTCTATTTCCAGAATATCCCATTTCCATTTCCCCCCGGAACGTTCAGAGGTATCCGGAAAGTAAAACTTTAGATAACCTCTTTCATATATAGTCTTGAGCATTTCATTCATGAAAAAAGGATTTCCGTCCGTCTTGTGCATAAACACCGATGAGAGCGATTTGATTTCTTCCCTGTCTGCCTGAAGTGAATCCATCAGATAGTCCTGAACCGATTCAAGAGAAAGAGGTTCCAGCCTGAATTTTTTAGGACTGATTCCCATCCGGGAAAGTTCCGCAAGAAGCATATTCAGAGGATGGCTTTCATCGAGTTCATTTTCTCTGACAGCACATATAATCATAAGTCCCTGGATAGTCTCATCTTCAAGTATCTTGGCAAGGAGCTGAAGACTTGCAATATCCGCCCACTGCATATCATCCAGAAAAATTACAAGGGGATTTGATCCGCTGCAGAAAGTCTTCAGAAATCCCAGTATTGCATTTTTGAATCTGGTCTGGTACTCCATTGAATCTCTTTCAAACTCTGCAAAATGTCTTCCAAGAAGATCCTCCATTTCAGGAATGACTTCTGTCACAATGGAAAGATTGTCCCCAAGTGCATCACGGAAAAGTTTTTTGTATTTCTCAGAAGACTCTTCTACGCTGAGTACATGACGAGTCAGTTCTCCGAGTGCAGATATAAATCCTTTGTAAGGAACATTTCTGGTCAGCTTTCCGAACTTGCCTTGTACAAAATGGCCTTTCCTTTCCGCAATGGGCTTCTGAAGTTCTCTGACAAGACTGGATTTTCCTATTCCGGATGTGCCGCTCACCATAACAAAATCAAGACCTCTCTGCTTTCGAAGCAGCAGATCGTAAGGGTTGCTGATTTCAGAAAAAATGGAAAGCAGACCGGATACATCCTTTTCCCTTCCATACAGTTTTTCAGACAGCACAAGTTTTCCTGAATAGTCATATCTTCCTAACGGAAATACGGATACGGCGCCTGACTGAGACAGCTGTTTCTGACACTCTTCAATATCGCTCAGTATTCCCTTTCCGCTGATGTACCTTGCCTCTGCGTTCTTGGACAGAAGCTTCATTATAAGATTCGAAAGAGTATAAGGAAAATCAGGGATCAGTGCGTGCAGATCAGCGGGAATCAGTGCAAGGTGAGAATACACAAGCTCCATAGGATCGTCGGATTCAAAGGGCGTTCTGCCTGAAAAAAGCTCATACAGAGCCGCTCCCAGCGAATAGTAATCAGTCCGATAATCAGTCATCCTGTTCATTCTGCCTGTCTGCTCGGGAGAGATATATGCAAGCGTCCCTTCCAGTCTGTTCACTGTCTCTGCTGCAGCCTTTTCCTTGGAAAGCTGGGAAGATATCCCAAAGTCTATAATTTTTAATGATCCATTTTCAGGATTATAGATGATATTGGAAGGATTCAGATCCTTATGAATGATGTTTTCGGAATGAATGTCAATCAGACCTTTCACTGTCTTTGCTGCAATGGACAGTTTTTCATCCAGGGAGAATTTGTATTTATGGATCAGATTTTTAAGGGATTCGCCGCCTGTCTCTTCCATTACAATGATGGAAGTGTCGGAATGGTGGAAATACTCAATTGCCCTGATTACGAAACTGGAATGAATGGACTGGATGATGTCAAATTCATACTTCAGGCTTCCTGAATAATTGAGACCTATGTCTTTTCTCAGTATTTTGACTGCAACAGGCTTGTTGTCCTTCAGTCTGAAACCTTTGTATACAAAGGTTTTTCTGCTCTGATGAAGTCTGGACGTCAGATCATATCCGGGAAGCTGAAACATAGATTACTCCTTTAGTGACTCACCGCCGCATTCAGACAGCAGGTGAGTATTGGCAGAGAATGCCTGGATTCGGCAAGCTCACTGCAAAGTGCCGGTAGATTTTTCGGAGCTGCTGCCGGGAACTCCGCCTCTGCCGATTCAAAAATATACAGTCTGATAAAAACTGTAAAATATCCCATTTGCACAATATGAGTCAGCAGCTCACTTTATTAAACAGCAGACATATACTGTCATTTTTTTTCGAGTTCTTCCTTGAGCTCAGCGGAACTGGAAATATATTTAACGGAAAGAACTTTATATTTTTTTAATGAAATCAGAGTCAGCTTTCCTTTTTCTCTCGGAAAAATTTCACCCGGACCTTCTTCTCTGATCAGATGAATTGTGTAACTGTAAGATTTCAGTTTAGGCAGTGCAACAAATTTAGTGATAAAATAAGGCATCCGATGAATATCCGAAACAAGAACAGCAGATCTGTTTTTCAGATAATCCGCACCTGCATTTTCAAGGACAGAATGAGCAATCTTTGAGGCTTCCATTTCAGAGGCGAAAATCAGCCTGGATGTGCTTTCAGGAACAGTCACCTCATCACCGAACTGAGTCTGATACTGGATCAGTTTCAGTTCATCACCCGCCTTCAGAGGCTCCGAAAAAATCAGAGAAAAAGAAAAAAATTGTAAAATCAGAAACAGTCTCATAAAGGCAATACTGTACTCAGGCTTTTAATTTTAAAGAAGATTATTCAAATTGCACAGTTTCTGCTTGCCTCCGAAAACAGAACGGGCATTCTTGCAGAATGAAAATACTATCCTTCAGAACATTCTTTCTAATCTCCCTTGTCTTAAGTTCCGTAAATCTGTTTTCAGACTCCTACAGAGAAAAACTTCTCGGACAATGGGATCTTAAAAAAATTTCAGACAGCACTCAGAATATTGAGATCCCGCTTATGTCAACTGCTCTTTGGAGTTTTCGTGAAGACGGAACCGGTTATATCAGAATGGAGCATCAGGGAAAAAAAGAAATTATTGAATTCACATGGGTTCTGAATGATCTGGTCCTGACCGTTACTGACAAGCAGGGAAAAGACGACAAAATCACCTTCGGTTTTTTTGAAGACTATATGCTGATTATGAGAAAACCGGATGATGTAATGCTTCTGAAAAAAAAGAAGTATCCTTTTCCTGAAAAGAAGTAAGCTGCCTGATTTCAGAGAAGGTCAGACCTTCCTTGCCTTACCGTACACGCCAGAGGTGTCCGAATCATTCAGGACACCAGATTTTCTACAGGCATATAATATACTGATTTACCAGCTCAGTTTCCGTTTGTCTCTGCAATTTTTTCAAGAGCATCTCCCAGCCGGTCATTTCGCACCGAACCGTAATTCCATCCGTCAATTACATTGCTGAAAATCGTAAGCATCACTCCCTGATGCTTTTCTGATGACGAAAGCACCAGTCCTCCGTACTCTCTGTCAGCTGTAATTCTCAGAACGGCCTGCCACTTCAGTGCAGGGTGGTCAGGACGGAAATCCTCCGCTTCCCTGATCAGAACAGCAATCTCTTCAATTCTTTTCCTGTCACGAATGACAATCTCTTTCTTTACCAGGGAACCTTCCGTATTGAACGGCTCAATTCTGATTTCCAGAATCCTTTCAGAAGGCATCGTCTTCAGAAATGACACTGTCTTCTCCTTCCCAAAACAGGAAAGAATCCAGGGAAGAACCAAAAACATATAATATAAACATATATATCTTTTCATTGATTGTACAGTCCGAATGAGGAGAGAACATTCCATTTCCCGCCGCTGTTTTCCATATACAGAATGCTCCCGTAATTTGGAATTCCTCCAGGACAGAAGCCGGTAATCTGCACAATTGCAGTATTCCCGTCTTTTGACACCCCTGGCCTTGTCAGGGTAAAGAACATCGACCAGGAATGTCTGTATTCAGTCTGAAGAGAATTGAAGCCGTCTTCGGGCATCAGATGGATTTCAGGATGATCTGCAAGAACTGAAAGAATGGATCTTTCTGTATTTTTATTTATCCAGTCTGTATATACATCTTCCGTCAGTTCATAACTTCCGACAATGCTGTCCTTCTTTTCCGACAGCCTTTGGAATTTTATTTCACTGAGACCGATCGGATTTTCTTTTCCGACAGAAGAAGGAGCAGCGGAGTATTCGAGTACATAACCTTCCTCCATTCTGCTGAAACCGATAACTGCTTCAAATATTTCTTTTTCCAAAATAATCCCCGCAGATCCCAGTCTCAGGACGCGCCTCTTTCCTTCTGACTCGCATAGTAGACTGCCTTTCTTGCCCTCATCACGTCACCGAGCGGTCTGTGATCTGCAAGTGCCTTCCATGGATCAAAGACAGACTTTTCCGCCAGTTCAGAAAATTCCTTTCCCTGCGGAGAATCTGTATCCTGCTTCAGCAGATGAAGCTTTGCAACTGTCAAATAAGGGATTTCAGATTCCTCCCAGTTGACTGAGGCATCTTCAATCGGGGTGCTTTTTTCATCTGCATAAAACTGGAGCTGAAATTCATAAGTCAGCATATTATTTTTCAGTCTTTGACTCAGGTCCGCTCCCCAGCTGTTTTTCGCATTCGGATTTTCATCTTTGGATGCTGGAAGCATTCTGATACGGACAGCATAAGGACCGCAGGAAATCGGAACTGCACTGAAAAAGGGTTCTGTTGCAAATCCTGTGAATTTTTTTCCAATTCTTCCGAGAGCCTGTTTCATCTGAGAAAAGGCACCGAAAAAACCGTGCTCTTTCATAAAAAAGCCGAATATGGAAAAGGGACCTTTCGCAGCTGCCTGAACAAGTTCCACAAACGGAATGCTTGACTTGACTCCAAATGATTCCTGATTGATCAGAAGAAAATCCTGACAGTCTGTATTCCCTGTTCCAAGAGCACTTGGACCGGAAACACCGCGAACCTTTACTGCAAAGCCTCTGATATCGGGAGTCGAATCGGACTTCACATCCAATCCGCCGTTGGACAGCCTGATCCAGGCTTCATATCTGCCTGGCTTTGCAAAAAGACCGAAGGATGCATATTCAGGAAGGCCGGTAAGAACCTCAAACTCGGCCTTCGCGGCAAGAAGCTGCTTTCTGTGGAGAGCCCTTCCGTTTCCGTACTTTGCAGATTTTTCTTTCTGAATATTTCTGAAAATCTCAGTATACCGTGTGTACCTTTGTTCCTCATCCGGCTGGATAATTTCTTTCCAATCTCTGCTTGGCTGTTTCATGATATTTTCCTTATTTTTAATTAAAAAAGCAGAATAATATTCCTGCTCAGAATTTGAATAATGCAGATTCGCAATATGTTAAATAATTTATCGGTTTTTCCAAATGTCAAGTTTTTTAAGAAAAAGAATCAGTTCTCAGATCACAGAGCCCGCCTCCGCAAAAAATATGATACAGAAGCTGAGTGCTTAAAACTCCGGAAAGTCCCGCCTGAATGAATGAGTCCTTGACCGAAAAAAAAGAAGGATTGTCCCTTTTCTGCAGGTTTTGTCTGACAAGTTCAGGATCAAAAAGTCCCACCTTACGGACAGACTCTGCCGACAGAAGCTGTTCTGCCCAGTCAGGGCGTCCTGCCCCATGCGTCACGGGTTCCGCCCTGAAAAGATGTTTTTTTCTCCAGGCTGTGTCCGGTCTGAGATATTTCTCAGCCGTCTGTCTCAGAATTAATTTATTTCTGCCATTCCTGATCTTCATCCTGTCCGGAAGCTGAGAGGCAAATTTCACCAGTTCTGAGTCCAGAAATGGATATCTGGCTTCCACTGAAGCCGCCATGGATACACGGTCCCCTTTGTCAGCAAGAAGATGGCCGGAAAGAAGCCACTCGTAATCCAGCAGAAGTGATCTCTGCAAAACGGACATTTTTTTCCTGCTGTCTTCCTTTGTAATGATAAATGAGCTCTTTGTATCATATATTCTTTCCTTGAAGGCTCTGCTGTAAAAAAGATTTCTGACAGAAGAAAGAACAGAAAAAAGCGGAAACTGAGAAAATTCCCTGAACTCAGCATTTTTTGACCTGGTCAGATTCGAGGAAAAAATATCCCCTGCTCTGCTCAGAAAATGCCTTCTTAAAAAGGAAGGCACACGCGAGACTGCCTGCCAGGGATATCCTCCAAAAGCCTCATCCGCCCCCTCTCCTGTAAGCACCGCCTTTTTTCCGTCTGAACGAACTAGGTCAGCAAGCTGAAGCAGGCAGACATTGGCATGATCGAGCACCGGTGTCTCCGCAGAATAGACTGCTTTGGGATATTTCATCATGATGCTTGCGTCCGTTACTCTGAGTATCCTGTGTCTGATCCCAAGATCCATTACAGTTTCTTCTGCATATTCTGATTCATCCTTTGACGTAAGAGGTGTTTCCAGTCTTACGCTGTAAGCTGTCAGATCTGCTTTCTTTTCCGGTGGAACACAGGAGGCCGCCACTGCGGCAATAACTGAAGAATCCACTCCCCCGCTGAGATAAAGTCCTATTTCTGCATCTGCCTCCAGCCTTCTTCTGACAGAATCATTCAGAAGAGTGTCCAGAATATCCGCACATTTTTTATCATTATATTCCAGTTTAATATCATTATTTCTTTCAAAGAGAGAATAATCCGCTGAAAAATACCTCCGGAGGCTGATGTTTTCACCTTCAGTCTGAATGCTGCATCCTGGCGGGAGAGAATGAATATTCTCAAAACAGGATTCTCCCGGGTCAAGTGCCAGTCTGCAGAGAATATGATCTACAGCATCAGGATTCAGTACAGCACCCAGAAGGCCGGACGCAAGAATGGACTTTACCTCGGATGCGAAAAGAAGCCATCCGTCCTTGACGGCATAAAAAAGAGGTGTAATCCCAAACCTGTCCCTGGCCAGAAAAACAGAATGATTTTTCCTGCTGTAAACCGCTAGAGCAAACTGAGCATCTGCATTTTTCAGAAACTCTGTTCCTTCATTCTCAATTCCTTTCAGAAATACTTCTGTATCCGATTTTGTATATAATATAATTCCTTTAGAAAGAAGTCTGTCTCTGTCTCTCTGAAATGAAAACAGTTCTCCGTTCAGAGAAATCACTGTTTCGGCATCCTGCATCGGCTGACCGCCTCCGGCAGGATCTCTCAGGATGAGTCTCCTTACTCCGGCCGCATATCCAGGAGCTGAAAAATATCCTTCAGAATCGGGTCCTCTGTGAATGAGAGCATCCGTCATTTTTCGAATCAGACTTTCAGGAAAATGTCTTCTTCCTTTCAGATCATAAGCACCGGCAATTCCGCACATGGGTCTTACAGAAATATAATGCTGTCAGGAAGTCCAGTGAAATCTGAACACTGAAGATATGCATTCCCTTGCTGAAATCTTCTGAGGGCTGACAGAAATATCCAAATTTGTTTTGTCTGCCGGGAAAAGGCAGTCGGCAGACAGTATTGTTGGTTAATTGATTATAAATTCCACTTAGGTTTCAGCAGTTTAAAAAACTTGTTCTCCTGCTCGGAAACCCCGTCCACTCCTGCCAGATCCTTCATCAGATCCAGCATACCGGACTTGAGTTCCTTTTTCTGATCTGCAAGATATTCGATTGCAGCCTTGACACTTTCACGGTATCCGTCCCGATCGTTTGATATTGCATTTGCTATATGATTCAGACAGTCAATAGCTTTAACATCAGACTCCATTCCTTCGAGAAACCCTTCCAATGCCCCCTCAACTGCAGTCGCCTCGTCCTGAGACAGAACTCCGTCTTCTGCAACTGCCTGCACAAAAAGTACTGCTGCGTGATATTCAATGGAATCCGTATTGATTTTTGCCATATTAAAATCTCCTTAATTATGCAAATCTTAACGTAGAATTTGCCCTGTCAGCATATAAGAGATTCAAATTGTGTAAAATGCTTTTTGGGTGATAAGGTTAAAAAAGGGTTCAGGGAAAGGCGTTTGGAGTTCAGAGAAAAAGTAAATCCAAAGGGTTGTGTAAAAGCTTGTTTTTGAGTGATCATCACCGCCACCTCGATACAAAAACCCTGAAAGGATTGGGTTTTTCATACCTCGACAGGCTCGGCACATCGCTCGGTGACCGCGGTGAAGCCTTCTTCGAAATATGCTTTTACACAGTCCCTAATTTACAATATCATCCAGCCAAAGTATATCGCCTTCCGGCTCAAAAATTCTAATTGAAAAAAACTTGGTACTGAATCAGTCTAGGCCTCAATGGACAATTATAAACCTTCTTCCAAAGGGGCCAAAAAGGCCGCAATGCTTCTCATGTCTTTAGGCAAGGAAGAAGCAGCAAAAGTGATGGCACATCTCGACGACAAGATGATTGAAGAGGTCATTCAGGAGATGTCCAGAATCAGGACAGTATCCAAATTCGAAAAAGAAAACATTCTTTCTGAATTCAGGGAGACTGTTGAAGAAGTAAAAAACGGCTCAAAGGGCGGGGTCGATGCTGCAAAGGAACTTCTTTCGAAATCACTCGGTTCTCACAAGGCAGAAGAGTTTTTCCGGAAAATGGAAAAAAAGGATGTCTCCCAGGAATTTGAATTTCTGAATGAGGTGGAGCCGAATGTAATCCAGTCACTTCTCTCGAGTGAAGCACCTCAGACAATTGCAGTCACCCTATCCTACCTTGTCCCGAAAAAAGCGGCAGAAGTACTGAAACTATTTCCGCAGGAACAGCAGTCAGCGATCGCATTGAAGCTGGCAACAACATCCAAGTCCTTTCCTGAAGCCATATTAGAAATTGCTAAAGTTCTCAGAAAGAAATATGATGCGAGAGACAAGTCTGAAATGACTGAAGCAGGAGGAGTCCAGTCCCTTGCAAACATTCTGAATCATATGGACAAGGATATTGAAGAGAACATACTGAAAAATCTGAACCAGGAATCTCCTGAAGTGGCTCATCAGGTCAGGGACAAGCTGTATGCCTTTGAAGATATACTGAATCTGGAAGGTAAAGAAATGAGAATGCTTCTTACTAGACTTTCCGGGAATGAACTTCTCACTCTCGCCCTTCGCGGTGCAGGAGATGAGATGAAAAGGCATTTTTTCAATTCAATGTCCCAGAACAGAGCATCGGATATTCTGGAAGAAATGGAAGCAAGGGGAAAAGTGACTTTAAGAGAAATCAATGCAGCAAGATCCGAAATACTGAAGATTGCAAGAAAACTGGAAGAACAGAATCAGCTGATATTGAAGAAGAGAAAAGAAGAATTTATCTGAGGACGGAGCTGACGGGACTCGAACCCGCGACATCCTGCGTGACAGGCAGGCACTCTAACCAACTGAGCTACAGCTCCTCTAAAACCAATTTTTATGTACCGCTTTTTTGGTCAATGCTTTTTATTATTGTACAGTCATTTTTTATTTCAGTACATAGACTTTTTCCATCTGTGCCTTGCCTTTCAGCCTGAATTCTCCCTTTTCAATAAACAGGTCTGAATGAAAAGCCAGGTTTTGATGGAGTTTTTCAGAGATGACAAGGGGAGAGCCCAGTTCCTTGGTCAGCCCTTCCAGACGTGAAGCCGAATTTACAGGATTTCCAATGACAGTAAATTCCAGTCTTTCCAGAGAACCGACAGCACCGGCAATGACATCACCATAGTCCATGCCTATCCCTATTTCCAGAGGAATTTCAAGTTCCGATTTTAATTCCCTGCTTCTAGAAAGCATTTCCAGAGATGCCGAGAGTGCGTTTTTAATGAAATTATCATTATTTTCTTCGAGACCGAAATATGCGAGTATTCCGTCACCGATGAACTTGTCCACCTCTCCGCCGTATTTGTATACAATCTTGACCATCTCGGTCAGATAACGGTTCAGATTTTTGATGAGCACTGCCGGAGGAAAGTTTTCACTGATGGAAGTAAAATTTCTTACATCCGAAAAAAGAATGACCAGTCTCTCTTCCTTGCCGTCAAGGCTGACTCCTCCGGACAGAAGTCTTCTGGATACTTCCGGACTCACTATTTTTCCGAAGATCTCTCTGATCCTTTTTTTCTCCTGCAGTTCCAGAATCATTTCATTTGTATAGGATGCGATCGTCCCGAACTCATCAGAACGGACTACCGGAACAAATGTATCAAACCGTCCCTCCATAGCCGACCGAAGAGCCAAAGCTTCTCCGGAAAAGAACATCTTCAGATTTTTGGAAAAGGAAAAAATCAGATTGATGATCCAGAGAAGAAAAACGACAAGAACAAAAAACAGCTCCAGAAGTGAAAGAAGTATTCCATTGCTCAGTTTTTCCTTGGGAAGACCATAAACCCATCTATAGTCCTTAGCTACTACCAAAAGAATGACTGCAGCCATTAGAAGGACTGCAGCCGTGGAAAAACCGGCAAAGGTGCGCGCAATTCCCGACTTGCTGCTGTCTGCATTGATCCTTCTGGTCTGAATCTGAAAGAACAGCTCCCTCTCTCTTTCAAGTGACATATCTGTCCCTACAAAAAAAGATGCACATAGAGCCCCCACTATCACTTTTACTCCGCTGCCCAGAGGAAATCTGTAGATCAGGGTATTGAAAATCATAATGAAAATTCCAATAAAAATAAATACAGACATTTCTGTAAGGTACTGCAGCCTGGCCTGCTTTTCTATTTCAGCATATTTCAGTCTGCTGCAGAGCCAGTATCTGAAACCCCATCCCAAAAGAAAGATGCAGCTGAGTTCAAAGGAAAACTGAAACCAGCCGAGTGATTCAATGAACGGACAGACAGCTCCCCCGTAAAAGGAAAGTGCAATATAGGACAGAAGGTAATGGATTCTGGCTCTCATAAGCAGTAAGAATAAAACAGGAATCTGAATCTGCAAGTCATAATTGAAAATTTGAAGCTTGACAGAAGCGACGAGAAAGTTTATCATATGCCAAGGAGAAAAAATATGGTATTTACAGATCTGACTTTTTTACTCAGTATTGCCGGAGTTCTTTTTATGACCGGTATGGGAATCTCGATCGTTTACTTTTTCACAAAAAAAGCATGATAAAAAAAGGCCATTGAGAATTTTCCCAATGGCCTGCACTGCAGGGAAATATGATATTTTTTATAATCTGCAATCCCTATTTCAGAACCCTGCCGAGAAGGAGTATCAAACTCGTATTTGCTGTCAGCATTCCGCTATCCATTTGATTGTTTCCACTTTTGGCAGAAACAGTTTCAAGGATTCTTTTTCTGTATCTTTCATTCTCAGCTTCAGTTTACGGATCTCTTTCTCAAAACCAAGTTCCGTTTCGCTCCAAAGCATATTCCTTCATCGCCCGTTTTGAAGAAGAGAGATACTCCGCTATCTTCGCATTCAGCTAATAGATCTCTTCTGGAGGACGGATCATTTTCGTAAACTGACTGAATTTATTGCAAGTGCTTCAGCCTGCACTTCGTAAACCTCACCTGCTTCCACTGATCATTAACTGTAGACCCCATAGTGTCCTGCAGAAAAATTGGAGAAATCGTTAATCATTTCCGCCAAAAACTTAAATTTTATGCATACGGTGAATGCAAAAAATCCTTTACACCTATCGGTACTTTATCTAATGTGACATAAGAAAAATATGTCACATAATACAGCAGAGAAATTGTCGGGTGTAAGCAAGAAGATTGACTTTCATAAGGTCACCTTTTCCAAGGAAGAACTTCAGACTGTTCTGGAATGCCTTGTGGAAGATCTTATGGATACCGGTTCCATTGTAGAAAAGTTTGAGAAAGATTTCAAATCGACTTTTGCGGCCAAATATGTAATTTCTGCAAACAGTCTTTTTTCTGCATATCATTTGGCTCTGCTGGCCCTTGGTGTGGGCGAGAATGATTCAGTTGTCCTGTCTTCGTTCGCTCCGCTGCCCGCATTTGATGCGATTCTCCTTCTGAAAGCCAAACCTGTCGTAATAGACTTGGGAAAATCCTCATTTCATCCTGATCCGGAAAAACTGAAATCTGCCGTTGATGAAAATCATCCAAAAGCTGTCATACTAGATCATACTTACGGATGCCTTGTAGATTTTAAAAAATACGATCTTACAAACGTAAATACAATTGAGGATTATTCAGAATCCATCGGTGCCAGTTATGATGATATCCCGACAGGAAAACAGGGAACAATTTCCCTCTGTGGTCTCTCTGCATCCAATGTAATCACTACCGGAAACGGTGCAATGATCACAACTGCAAGCGATACAATTGCTGAAACAGTCAAATCCTACAAATACTCTGCTTCTCTGCGCAAAAAGAACAAAATACGTTTTGATTATAATCTTCTGGACTTTCAGGCTGCAATGGGAATTGAACAGATTTCCAAACTGGGAATGATTATAGAAAGAAAGAAAAAAATTGCACAAGTGTATCTTCAGGCGGTTCTTTCTGCATCGCATGAAACATATTTTCAGAGAGCCGGAGAGGATCAGTTCAACCGTTTTCCGGTAGTCATTTCCAAACCTTTCGACGAAGTGCAGAGATATTTTAAATCACTTCTGATCGGAACAGAAAGAACAATTCAGGAACCGATTCACAGAATACTGGAACTTCAGGGATCTGATTATCCCAACGCAGAACGGCTTTACCAGAGAGGACACTGTATCCCGATATATCCAAATTTGACCAGGGACAATATCAACCGAATTGCTTCTTCACTGAAATCCATTTACTAAGTCATACAGTGAATTTCTGAACAAGCTCTTCCATTTTCTCCGACTGGGTATTCAGCTTTTCTGCAATCTCTGATAGCTTCTCGGAGTTTTCAAGCACTGTTCTGGAAACGTCCGCTGCCGAATTCAGGGATGACTGAATTTCTCTGGAAGATTTCTTCTGCTCAGTGCTGGAACGAAGTATTTCTTCAGTCAGATGACTGAGAGAATTCAGATTCGATGATATTTTAGCAGAATTGTCCGACTGCTCAAGAAGCTCTTTGGTTATTTCACCGGAAGATGAATTCAGCACCTCTACATTGGATATAATTGACTTAAATATATTTATAGTATCATTAATCTGCAGTATTCCGTTTCTCACTGATTCCTCCGCCTGGCTCATAAGAGAAGAAATTGATCTGACTGATTCAACTGTACTGCCTGCAAGTTTCGCCACCTCATCTGCTACCACCGAAAAGCCTTTTCCTGCCTCACCCGCTCTGGCAGCTTCAATTGCAGCATTCAGTGCAAGCAGATTTGTTCTGCCCGATATTTCAGATATGATCCTGGAAAACTTTGAGATCTCCTTGGTTGTCTGCATAATGGCATTCATTGCGGATGCTGCTCTGTCCACTGCCTCTGTGCCTTTTTTGGCCTGAAGAGAAGAGGACTTTGCCAGCTTCTCAAATTCGAGCATACCTGAACTGATCTGATGTATTGAGTCATTCAGCTCAGTAATGTTCAGCTCAATACTGTCCAGATTTTTCTTTGCAAGAATCATGGAAGATTCTATTGAATCAGAAGAACGGCTGAGCTGGACCGATGCTGAATTGGTATTGACTGCAGATTCAGTCTGTCTTTCTGAACCTTTCTGAATCTGCTTTGCAGAGTCCAGAAGGAACCTTGCAGTCTGAAGAAGATGAAGGTTGCTGTTTTTCATTTCCCTGACCAGAACGGAATTGTTCACAGCAATACTTCTGACAGATGAAAGAAGAATCTCCATCTCTCCAGTTTCAGTAATCTCTTCCTTTACATTCAGATCACCTTCTGCAATCTGTTTGGAAATCCTGACTGCCTTGTTCAAAGGACCGTAAATCATTGCATTCAGAAGTCTGTTGAAAAAAAATGCCCCAAAGACTGAAAGAATCACTGCTCCTGCAATAATCATGATAATTTCCCTGAATGTATCAAAAAATAATTCATTTTTAGAAAATGCAGTTTCAACGTACCATTTCTCAACTGTGTTTTCCAGTTCAACCGGAAGAATTACGTGATAGTATTCGGAGTCTTCATAGATATATGAGCCGTTTTCAGAAAGATTTTTCAGAATTTCGGCTCCGTGCAGAATTTCTTTCACTGATTTGCTTTTAAGTTTTTCGTCCAGACCATTGATGATATACACCCCTCCGTTTGATATCAGATTGATGTAACCCGAATCTCTGTAAGGTTTTGTTTTTCCAAATTCCATCTGCAGAAAATCCAGAGTCAGATCCACTCCGATAGTGCCTAGAAATTTCCCTTCCCTGATCAAGGGAAGAGAAATCGATGTAAGGAAAAGATACTTGCCCTCAATTGTATCATAATACGGTTCTGTTAAATGATTTTTTAATGATTTCTTGGGGAGATTGTACCAGTCTACAGTATCATATTCAGTTGTCGGTTCCAGAATGATTTTTCCTTCCCGATTTCTGACAAGATATGGAACAAATCTTCCGGTAGAATCATGACCTGCAGAATTCACATAAACGGCATCCTGACCGTCAAATGCATTCGGCTCAAATGCAATATACGTCCCGACCAGTTTCTCTTTTTCTTCCGTATGCGTTCTTAAAAGATCAATTGCAGATGTTCTGTTCAGAAGACCCTTTTTCAGAAAAACTTTTCGAAGGTCTCTGATTCCGCCGAGAGGGTCTGACAGAATATTTTTGAAGCGGGATGCCCAGACCTCTGAAACCCTAAAGGCCAATTCATGGGTGGATTTGATGCTTACAGAATAAAATTCAAGGGAAAACGCGATAAGTACAGAAAGTATAAGTCCATTTACAGTAAAGAATATGTACTGCTTGATTTTTGATCCTATATTCAATCTTTTCCCTATGAAAAATAAGCTTCAGGATAACAAAACAAAAAGTCTATCAGCAGATTAAGAAATTCGTTCAAATATCCTTACAAAAAAACAGATTACTCTGTTCCCGTATCGAAATTAAGGCAGTTTTAATTGTAAAATATTCAATCTAATCTGTTGAATTTCCCGTACTGATAAGTTCTGTCGAACGCAGAAATCAGACAAGTACAAAAAAGGCATAACGAATCTCTCTATGATACATTGCGACAGGGAAAGCTATGGATTCCGTCAAAAACCTGTAATGATTCTTGAATATTTCCAATCCCGCCCTGTCAGTGAGTTCACTGATCAGTCATTTATCAATAGTAATGAATTCTCCGAAAACCCAACCTTTAGAACACATCGTATACCAGTCATCTTTCGGATCAACGTAATACCAGTAATTCTCCCATTTCTGTACCTTTTCCATTTTCTGCAATCTGCCGATCAGTTTCAACTTGTGTCCTTTAGGAAGTGTACCTCTGGATTTTGATCCCGTGGACAAATCTGAAGCAAGTGTGCAGGACAGAGGGGGTGATTTCACGCTTGGTCCAGAACGGATAAAAGCAGTATCATTGACTGAAGCTGACTGATTTCCGAGCATATAAAGCTCTCGACCATTCAGCTTTCGGACTTCCCCCAGTCCGACCTCCCCGCTGAAAAAAACATGATTCAGTATTCCGGAGCAGTCCAGCTGTTTGCTGAATATCAGATGATCTTTTCTTTCCAGGACTGTACATTTTCCGGAAAGTTTTCCTCTCCAGTCCAGATTATCGCATTTTCTGCTTTCTGCATCGGGCTCCTGAAACTGATAATGGACTTTTTTTCCTTCAGTTCGGTAAGTTCCAGTTAAATGGACTTTGCATCCTTCTCCAAAAAAATCGTAAGAGATTGAACCGGCAGATGCAGTGACTGTCCAGCCATTTCTGTCAACCATCCTCCATTCACCTTCAATTTCATCTGCAGGCAGGGACAGAGCATATGAAACAGAAAACAAAATATAGAATATATATTTTTTCATCATACTTCAGAACCCTGAATCAGGGTTTTTTCAGAACAGGCTCAGGCTGGACAATTCCTGCATCACTGAAAAATTTCTCAATGATCTCCACTGCCTTGCCGTTTGTGGAAGGAGAAATAATATCCCCGGCCAGTACATGCTGATTCACGTCCTGTGAGTCAGTGAAGGGAACAATCTGTCTGTGCTTTCCTCCAAAGTCCTGAAAACGCTTCTGCACTTCCTCTGTACTGATCACGGTATCTTTCGGAGAATACATTACAAGAATCGGAACCTCTGATCCGGAAACATCCTTTCTGCTTACATAGTCCACAAGTCCAATCAGATTTACAACTGCCCTTGAAGGATATTTTGTATTCCAGTGTTTCATTACTTTTTCATTATCAGATTTCCATTCTCTGTTTTCTCCGAGAATCAGACGGGCAATCTGCCTTCCCCAGGGATAAAGCCCGATTCGAATCGCCCTGGAATGAGGATGAAAATTCGGTGAGAGAAATACAAATGCAGCAATATTCTTTCTGTATTCTTTTTCGGATGCTATCCAGGTTCCGAGAGTAGCCCCGGTGGATGTACCTATGATAATCACCTTCTCTCCAAGTTTTTCGCCGACTCTTACAGCCTCGACTGCATCATTGATCCAGTCATTGACGGTTGCATCTGCAAATGCATTCATATCCTCCCGTCCATGGCCGGAAAGTCTGGTATAAAAAAGATTTGCTTTAAGATTTTTGGCAAGAATGTCGCAGACGGGAGAGATTTCCAGCCTGTTTGCACTGTAGCCATGAATGTATACAATGGAATACTCTGTCTTCTTTTTTAATGAAGAATCATACCATATAATTTTTTTTTCTGAATCAGGCTTAATATCCTTAAAAGCAGATTCTCTGTTTTGGATAAATTCTTCAGGATTCTCAGAGACAGCAATTTCTTTGACAGTTACAGACTGATCGACTTTAGGTCCGCTGAAAAAGCCGATAACGGCAATGACAGGAACGGATAACAGAATTTTCTTTTTATTCATACAGGCACCGAAGATTGTTTCTGTTAAATATCTTCGGCAGTTCTGTATTGAAAAGAAAAATTATTTCTTCGGAGCCTTTTCGGACGCTTTAAAATGTTCGCAGTCCTGCTTTTTCAGGCATTCTCCGTAAACATTCAGGCTGTGCCCTTTGATTTTGAAGCCCTTTTTGGAGCATACTTCCTCCTGAATTGCTTCAATTCTCTCATCCATAAACTCTTCAATTCTGCCGCAGTCCGAACAAATAATATGATCATGATGTGAATGCCCTACAATATGTTCATAAAACTTGTAATCCTTTCCGAAATTATGCTCCATAAGAAGTTTCGCTTCCACCATAATTCCCAGAATTCTGTAAATTGTAGCTTTGGAAATTTCATCTCTTCTGTCACGGAACATATCCAGAAGGCTATCTGCTGTGAAATGGCTGTGAATCGAAAAAATTGTCTCAGCAACAAGCAGTCTCTGGGCTGTCACCTTCAGTCCTTCTTTTTTCAGAAGGGCCTCAAACAGTTTCATTTCCTCTTCAACATCCTGGAATTCGCCGGTTCTTTTCTTAACTGTCTTCTTCTTGTTCATCTGATTTTTAAAATCGCCTTCCCGTAAGATTTTCTCCCGGTAACATCCCGCAAAGCAATGGGCGCTTCCTGCAAAGAATAGGTTTTATAAATAACAGGTTTTATTTTCCCTTCCAAATACCACTTATGAAGATCCTGAATGCATTTTTCTATTTTTTCAGGAAAATCTCTCTGATACAGATTCCAATATAGGCCTACAATGCTGGCATTTGCCAGAAGCAGTTTATTCACTGCAATTTCCGGAATTTTTCCGCTGGTAAAACCGACCACAATGATTCTTCCTTCAAAATTCAGGCAAAGCACTGATTTTTCAAAAATATCCCCGCCGACCGGGTCAATGACAACATCAGCTCCGCCATACTCTTTCCTGATTTTCTTGGACCATTGAGAGTCGTTGTAATTCAGAACAATATCTGCTCCGCATTTCTTGGCAATTTCAAGTTTCTCTTCAGACCCGGCAGTGGCGATGACTTTTGCCCCGACTGCTTTTCCGATCTGAATGGCGGATGTTCCTATTCCTCCTCCGCCTGCATGAACGAGAAGAGTTTCATTTGGAAGAAGTTTTCCGCGCACAACAACACCAAAATAGGAAGACTGGTAAGTGATGACCATTCCAGCACCTTCCTCAAAACTCATTCCCTCAGGCAGAGGATAGACATCTTTTTCAGGTACGGATACTTTTTCAGCGTAACCCCCGAGAAAACTGACTGCATATACTTTATCGCCCTCTTTGTACTTTGTAACGGATTTCCCTGTTCTTATGACAACACCCGATACCTCTGCACCTGGAATAAATGGCCGTTTAGGGCGAAGCTGATATTTCCCCTGAATAAGAAGAAGGTCCGGGAAATTGACACCGGCAGCATACACTTCAATGAGAACCTGATGATCTTCGACAGTCGGATCATTTTCTTCCCTATAAACAAGTTCTTCCGGTTCGCACCAGTTCTCTGCTACAAATGCCTTCATGAATCCTGTATTATTATTACGGTAATCTGAGTTCAAGCATAAAAATCAAAGATCCATAAAATTAAACCTGATAAATATCACATTCCGCTTAAAATACCGGCATATGAATGCAAAAACTGAAATATACGGCAGTTTTCAGCATATTCATTTTCTTATGCCTGCACTTTAAGCATCAGAATATGAGAAATACGGAATTGACATCAATTGATGAACAGCATATCGCTCTGTCAATGATGAGTTTAACCGGAAGTAGGATAATTATTGATAAAAATTTCGATATTAGGAGGGAATAAAATTAAAAATACAGATCATTCCGAATTAGAATTCAGTATATTCCCTTTTATTTCACTCACCTTACGCAGGCAGCAGGAAGTATTTGGCAGGACTTTGAACCTGCTGGATTTTCCTGAATCTTTCTGAAAATTGCAGAGTCTGGCTGGCAGATCGTATTTGCGCAAGGTGAGTTATATCAGAAAATCCTGCTTCATCACCTATGCTCTTTTTCCATTTCTTTTCAAAAGTCCTGATTCCCTGCTTTCAGCTTCAAGGCTCAAGCCCCTTACTGAAAAACAATTGACTCAATTCAGTAAATCAGGGAAGTTAGAACAGAAAATAATGAAAGCTACCTCAAAAACGATCTGGGGCGTTCCCGCCTATCTCCCGTATCTTCAGCCGAAACTGACTGAAAAAAGAATTCTGTCAGCCGAAAAGAAACTTGGGTTCAGACTGCCGAAAGCATTTCTGGATCTTCTGAAAGTACAGAACGGAGGATATATCCGTTTTTCTCTGCCGGACAGTCCTCACCGTATGATCTGCGGAATCGGTCCAAATTTTCCCTCTCTGCTTCGCACAAATCTGGATGAGGTTCAGGAATATGTAAGTTTTCCTCTGAAAGGACTGATTCCGTTTGACGGGGACGGACACTGGCATCTATGCCTGGATTACAGAAAAAATCCAAAATCGCCGTCTGTCACCTACATTGATATAGAATGTGATAATCAAAAAACTATAGCAAAAAGTTTTGCCGACTATCTCAAGCTTCTTGTTATTGATACGGAAGACGACTATGTGCTGGAATCCGTATCGGACATTGCTGAATTGAAAAAAGCAGTATCCAAAGCTCTGAAAAAAGAATTTGATCCGCCTGATTTATGGTCTTACGGTTATCTGGTCCACAGAATAGCACTGGGTTCCAAAAGAAAACCGGAATGGCTCTGGATCAGCCCGAACGAGGTTCCTGCAGGATTTGTGCGTGAAGAGGACGCAAGATATAAAACACTGAAAAAACAGATGAAAGGAACTGCCCTCAAATATCCGTTTCTCAGCTCCAATTCTTTTACACTGAGCGCGACACCGGCAGTAAGAAGCAGAGTTCTGGAAATTTTCTCAAAACTGGGATACCCGCCTAAGCCGATGAAAGATTTTTTAAAAAACTGAAATTTTTCCAGCAGCACTGTCACAGATCTCCATTCTGAAAGTATCACTTTATGACAGCGGTTGAAGCAGACCGTAGAAGGAGATAATGTATGAATAAAACAAACAATGGCAGTCCAGTTATTGAATGGGCATCTTTTGAGCTGGCAGAGAATACAACAGAGGCGCAGCTTCTAGCTGCATCAGATGATCTGCAGAGAAACTTTTTGGATAAACAGCCAGGGTTCCTGAAAAGGGAGCTATTATTCCTGAGTGACCGGAAATGGGTTGATCTTGTACATTGGGAAAACGGAGACTGTTCCGAAAAAGCAATGGACAGTGCTATGCAGAGTGAAGCCTGTCTGAAATATTTCCACTTGATGGTTCCTGCAGACCAGCAGTCAGGAGCAGGTGTTATCCATCTGACTCAAAAAAAAGCATACTTTTCAGGAAAACGGCTGTGATGAGTTTTTTGAAAAAGGGAAAATTCATAAATGCGGCCACAGCAGGACTTGTTCCTGCTGCTCTGGAACTGCTGCTGATTGTCTCGGTGGAGCCGTCTATTGACAGATGGGTTCTTTTTCAAGCTGTATTTTTCTGGTTCACCTGCGGGTTCTCAGTATATCGTCTCTGTTCAGAAGAGAGAATTATTTCTTCTTCGGTAGGATATACTGTATTCTTAAATATCCCATGGTACACTGCTGAATCAGCAGGAAAAAACAAGCCGGAGCATCTTGTCCCTCTTGTATGTGTAAGCATTCTGCAGGGGATCATAATTGGAATATTGGCCAAAAAGCTGAAACAGTCCAAAATTGGCAGGGAGATAAAATATGATGTTCAATCAGACTGAAACCGAAGACCTTATTGAAAGGATTCTGAACGGAGACGGGAAAGCACTGGAAGACCTTCTCAAATCCCATCAGGACTATATTTACAATCTATGCAGATCAATGTTTCTGAATCCTATGGATGCGGAAGACACAACACAGGAAATACTGATTAAAACAGTTTCCAGTCTTTCAAAGTACGACAAGACAAAGGCAAGGTTCAGCACTTGGCTTTACAGAATTACAGTGAATCATACTCTTACAGTCAAAAAGAAAATGCTCGAAGAACTCACTTCTGATTTCGAAAGTTTTGGAAGGGATCTGGACAGTATGCCCAATTCCGATTTTCAGAAAGAAGAACTGGAGAGACCGGAAACAAAACTTCTGATTGAAGAAGCAAAACTGGGTTGTTCCATGGGAATGCTTTTATGCCTGGACAGAGATCAGAGAATCGTATTTGTTCTGGGAGAAATAATGCGGCTTCGGCACAGGGCTGCGGCAGAAATTCTGGAAATAACACCTGACAGCTACAGACAGAAACTTTCAAGAGCAAGAAGAGACCTTTTCAATTTTATGGAAAACAGATGCGGGCTGATCAATAAAAACAATATATGCAGATGCGAAAAGAAAACACTCTCCTTCATAAATGCCGGATGGATTGACAGAAAAAATTTGAAATTTGCAGACAGTCATTTAAGAAGAATCCGAGAAGCTGCGGAAAGACAGGAATGCATAGAGGATGAGTTTTAAGAGAAAGGTTACGACATCATCTACGATGAAAATCCTTATTATGAAAATCCAAAAGCTGCTCTGAGCAGAATTCTCGCACAGCTTGAACCTGAATTCATAAAGAAAAAGTAAAAACCCTGCTTGATTAAAGGAAGGATTGTTTTTCTCTGGGATTATGAAAACATCTTTCAGAAGAATTTTTCCTCCTTTTTTCATTATCCTGACTTTCATTCAGTGCTCCTCTCTGCAGGTCCCGGAAAAACCGAAGGAGATTCAGAAGGGGGATCTGAGTTATGCGAAAAAAAGAGCTGAATACATTGTTCAGAGAGCGATGGAAAAAAATTCAGTATACGGGGGACTGCTTCTAGTCGCAAAAGGAAATGAAATTATCATTAAAAAGGGTTACGGAATCTCAGATAAATCAAAGAACATTCCAGTCAGTGAAAAAACTCTTTTTCAGATAGGATCTATTTCCAAAGTGTTTACGGCACTGGGAATAATGAAGCTGAAAGAAGAAGGCAGACTCAGCCTGAATGATCCGGTCACTAAATATATCCCGGAACTGAAAATGAAGAAAAGAAATCCCGAAGACAGGATTCCCACTGTAAGAAATCTGCTGACTCATCATTCAGGACTTCCCTCCGACATTATGAACGGATTTCTCACAGATCAGAAGACAGAGGAACATACGGAAAAATTCAGATCTTTGGGCAAAATTCTTGAAAATGAACATATGGCCAATCCGCCTGAGAAGACTCATTCCTATTCCAATCTGGCTTTCGGACTTCTTGGACTTGTAATCGAAAGAGCAGCCGGAAAATCTCTCGATTCTTATATGAGAGAAAAGATTTTCCTTCCGATAGGAATGAAATCCACAAGTTATGTTTTTCTCCCGAATGAATCTTATTCAAAGGCTTACTTTGGAAAAGAAGAAAGAGATATGCTGAAAATCAGAGATTTGGGAGCAGGTTCAGTCAGCACCAACCTGGATGATTTTTCCAATTTTCTTCTGTTCATAAACAGTGAGGGCAGAGCAGGAAACGGAGAAGTCCTTAAAAAAAGCAGCTTTCTGGAAATGACTGAACCTCAGAATAAAAATATTGTTTTTGATTTCGGTCAGAGCACCGGCCTGCCTTTCATATTCTCAGTTCCTTTTAATGATAAAATCATTATTGGTCATGACGGGTATCTTCCTCCTTTCGTCTCGAGTTTCCTGTTTTCCCCGAAGGAAAAAATTGCAGTATTTACAAGCTACAATACTGCCCTGAGTTCACCTTCAGAAGGAACTCCGGAAATAATGGAAGAATTTCTTGAGGCAGTTTCGGGAGAAAAGAAAAAACCGAATGATAATGATAAAATAATCACAATAGAAAAACAGACTCTCCAGAAATTTGACGGAAAATATGCTGCCATTCCCGGATCATTTGAATTTACTGCGGATGAAGGAGGGTACAGGACAGATAAGATGCTCTATCTGTATCCGAAATCGGACGGGACTTTCGGAATCAAAGTACGAATACTCGGAATAAATTTGAGCGTGGAAGCACTCAAGAAACTGAATGTCCAGTTTGCCGAACATTCCGGTGAAAAGGTATTCAGTATGAATTACGGAAACTTCAGTGTAATGAAAGGAGTTCAGTACACTCCGAAAAAACTGACCGATGTCTGGAAAAAAAGAAAAGGAAAATATGAGATTATCAATCATTCCAGTTATAAAGTGTTTCAAAATCCTGAAATCAGTCTGAATGAAGATGACGGAATGATTGTATTCAGTACTCAGCTTGACATCGGTGCAAAAGGGGCTTTTCAGATTTCCTTTCTTCCGGAAACAGACACAACGGCAAGAACACCGGGGCTGGGAAGATATGCCGGCGAGGTAATGTACATAACAGAGGAAAACGGAAAAGAAATTCTGAACTATGACGGATACAAATTCAGGAAAAAATAATTATTTCTTTTCCTCTTCCAGAAGTTTTTTTGCATTTTTTACGATGACATCCCTGAGCGGATAGCTTTTTGATCCGCTCTCGCAGGAAAATACGACCTGTATTCCTGAATCGGCAATTTTCTTTTCCGCTTCCTCAGCTCTTCCAATCATCTTCATATAATACCAGTACTGAAGAAAACCCTGCATCATATCTCCGGAGATCGGGTTCAGTGTTTTTCCCTTGGATGCCTTCAGTGAGTTTTCCGCCTTTCTCAGATAGGGCTTCAAAGCATTCCTGTAGTTTTCCAGAAAAGTAACATCACTTACGGAATAATTTCCATCCTTTACCTTAAGAAGCTTTGAATAAATCGGAAACACTTCGTTTGCAAAACCGGAAGTGTACAGCTGGTAACTTAGAACAGAACATTTTCCGTCTCCTCCCAAAAGCGAATCATCCAGACTTAACCCGTAGTATCTTTCATTGTGAGTCATGATTTCTTCATCTTTGTCCTTGTCCATATCCGTGACTTTCAGCACGTTATATGCAAGCTGTTCAAATGAAATGGACTTGATCCCTTCCGGTGTTTCAAAGAAAAATTCTTCAGTGGAGCAGCATCCGCTTTCTCCCCCTGTATACCCTGAAAGATGAAGAAACTCCTGCCCGCCCGATCTGTAGATTCCTGCCAGCTGCAGTGAAGCAGATTCCAGCTTTTTCTGAAACACTGTCTTTTTATTCTTTGTTTTGATTTTCAGACTGAACTTTTTCCAGATTTCCGAATCAGGACCTTCATTCTTAAGTGTGACAGTATAAGATTTCCATTTTATTTTCTGACTGGACTTTGATTCTGCGGAAACGGCAATGGAAAAAAAAGTAAAAACTATTACTGTAATTAAATTCATCATAATCTGATTAGACTCTCCTCTTCCAGACTCAGTTCACGATATTTTCCAGCCTGAAGCTGAGTTTCATCCAGCACAAGCGATCCAAACTGAATTCTTTTCAGATAAGTCACCCTGCACCCCACTGCTTCAAACATTCTTTTTACCTGGTGGAACTTCCCTTCGAATACAGTCACTTCCGTTTCAGCACCGTTTTCCTTTTCCGAAATAATTCTGAGTTTTGCAGGCATTGTGACAAAACCCTCTTCAAGAACGAGTCCTGTTTCAAATTCCTGAATTTTTTCGGTATCGAGAGATCCTTCTATCACTGCATAATAAACTTTTTCCACCATATTTTTAGGAGAGATCATCCTGTGTGCAAGATCACCGTCATTAGTGAAGAGAAGCAGGCCTTCCGTATCCTTGTCGAGTCTCCCCACAGGAAAAAGTTTCATCCTTCTGATTCTTTCAGGAAAAATCTCCATCACTGTCCTTTCTCTTCTGTCTTCTGTAGCCGTAATGAAACCGGAAGGTTTATTCATTATAAAATAATGAAACTCCTTTCTGTCAACAGGAGCATCTTCAAAGAAAATCTGAGATCCTTCCTCTGCGTGAAAAGAAGGATCTTTTACAGTTTCCGAACCTACTTTGACTTTTCCGGAAAGAATGAGTTTTCTTACTTCACTCCTGGAACCGAATCCAAGATTGGCTAGGATCTTGTCGAGACGATCCGACTTAGGCAACGCCGACAAGCCTGAGCATCACTGCCTTCTGTGCATCCAGCCGGTTTTCTGCCTGCTGGAAAATGATGGATCTTTCGCTTTTCACAGCTTCTCTTGTGATTTCATATCCTGAATGAATCGGCATATCGTGCATGATCTTTGCCTTTGTTTTTTTCATCAGCTCAAAATTGATCTGGTAAGGAAGCATCAGGTCGATTCTTTTTTTCTTTTCTTCTGCAAACTTAGGGTCATTGAAAAACTCCATATCCACCCAAGTATCAGTGTACACATAATCTGCATTGCTTACTGCTTTTGCAATGTCAGTCTCCCAGCTGAGAGTTCCTTTTTTCTTTGCTCTTTCCAGGACGGAATCTATCACTGCTTTCTCATTTGCAACAGGGGTCACAAGGATAAGATGAACTCCGAGAGCTGCAGTGATTTCGATGAGGGAATTTGTGACATTGTTGTGCACCCCGACATAACATAAAACCGCACCTTTCAGTGAACCTCTGTCCATCTGAATTGTAAGCATATCTGCAAGGGACTGGCAGGGGTGAAAGAGATTGCAGCATCCGTTGATGACCGGGACCTGAGATCCTTCCACAAGCTGCAGCAGATCTTCATGATGTTTCATCCTCGCCATAATTAAAGAAACATTTCTGGAAAGATACTCTGCTTCGAAGTCAATGTCGGAGAGCTGGAAATTTGACGTCAGCCAGTCCAGATAAATCGCGTGACCTCCGAGTTCAGTCATACCTGCTTCAAAAGATACCCTGGTTCTTGTAGAAGTTTTCTGGAAAAGCATTGCGAGGGTCCTGCCGTTCATATGCCCGGAAAAAAACACTCTGTTGTTTTTTACATACACTGCAAATTCCAGGAGTTCCTGAATCCTGTCATCCGACCAGTCCGACCAGGAAATTAAATGTTGTACATCCTTATATGACATATATGATTCCTTAATATTTAATCACTTTTTTGCGCAAGACCGGAGTGTAAGTGAATGATAACATCGAACTCACGTTAAGTTATAAATGGATATGGACATTTTGCTTAGAGCATTGAAGAATTTCAATCCTGAAATTATGAAGAAACTGGATTTTCATTAAAAATCCAGCTAGGACAGCAGGTCCCTGACTTCCCGAACAACATCCTCAGTGTCCTCATCATTCATTCCTGCAAAAAGAGGAAGGGACAGTGCCCGGGAATACATTGCAGACGCATTCGGATAATGCTCTTTTTTATAATTGAATGTTCTTTTATAATAAGGATGTTCAAAGATGGGAATAAAATGCAGACTTGTACCGATATTTCGTTCCTTCAGTCTTGTACAGAATTCATCGCGGTTCATTTTGGCAGTTTCAGGATCAATCTCAATACGGTACAGGTGCCAGGAATGCTCGCCGAAACTGTCTTCAGGAGGAAGTTTCAGCCCGGGAATATCGGAAAAACGCGAATTGTAATACTCCGCAATCTGTCTTCTCCGGTTCCATAGATCATTTGCTTCCTTGAGCTGAACGACTCCGAGTGCAGCCGCAATATCAGTCAGATTGTATTTGTATCCTGCTTCAACTACCTCATAGAACCAGGAAGGTCTTTCATAGGCATCCCTGTTGATTCCGTGAAGTCTCATCAGACGGATCCTGTCAGCAGAATCCAGATCCTCGCGAACAGTGACCATCCCTCCTTCGCCGGTGGTAATTCCTTTTGTTGCATAAAAACTGAATACGGTAAAATCACCCCAGGTTCCGATCATCCTGTTTCTGTGAACAGCCGGAAATGCATGAGCTGCATCTTCAATTACATAGAGCCCGTATGTTTTGGCAATTTCCAGAATGGCAGGCATATCGCAGGTATGACCCGCAAGATGGACAGGCATAATTGCTCTCACCACTTTTCCGTTGGACTTGACCCGAAGAAATCCACTGTCTACAAAACAGTCCCGTTCAATCGTTTCTTCCAGAGTTTTCGGAGTCATCAGATTCGTGTCAGGGTCTACATCCGTGAGAAGCACATCCGCCTTGAAATAACAGGCGACCTCTGCAGTTGCAGTGAAAGTGACAGACGAAGTAATGACAGCTTCCGATTCGGAGAGATTGATTGTCTCAAGTGCCAAATGCAGACCTGCAGTAGCAGAATTCAGTGCGACAGCATCCTTTGCACCAGTGAAGACTTTGAATTTTTCTTCAAACTCCTTTACTTTCGGACCGGAAGTGACCCAGCCGGAACGGATAACCTGACTGACTTCTTCAATGGCTTCTTCTGAAATACAGGGGAGGGCGAATGGCAAAAAATGTTTTCTGATCGTTCTGGACATCTGATGTAAATTTCGACGTAAAATCCTTTTACTGAAGAATTTTTGGATTGAGCCTATACGTCAAACGGATTTTGAGTCTTTCCGGGTTCGACACGCAGACGATTCGAAAACATTTCTCAGATGATAACTCCTGTCCAAAACAATCGCAGTTCCCTCTCAGATATGCGTCAACTATGACACTTGCAAAAATTTATTTACATCATTTTCAGTTACTGTTAAACTTGACGCTATGACCCGTTTTCCTCCCCCCCTCACGTCGATTCGTTGTAAAGACGGATTGTAATCCGTCTCTACGACCGCCTGTACTTGCTGTGCTT
>DAORDI010000002.1:0-59791 GCA_035345895.1 Leptospiraceae bacterium | reverse complement strand
AAAATTGATGAGTACTAAATATACAATCATTGATCATTTCAAGAAGGACAGAATTTTTCCTGATGATACAAAAGACTTCAGTACAATAGATCTTCCATCGAATGTTCCTGATTCGGTGTACGGACTCTCTGGAAACTGATCAGAAATAAATTTACAGAATAAAGCCTGAGCCGCAATATTTTTCGGTTCGGGCTTTCGTATTTCTGAGCAGCATCACACAGACTCGTCATAAATATAAAATGAAGAAAAAGCAATATCCTTACTGAGGAATACCTTCTTCAAAAATCTCAGAGTTCTTTTGGTCGAAGTAAGTGCATATCATTTTTTCAAGATTTACAATCCATTTTTCAATTCCGGTCTCAGCACAGTGAGTGCAAAAGGTAAAATAGTCGGTCTTTCCCTGCTGATGCTTTTTAAGATAATCGACAAACTTTTCTTTATTCACTGAATGGGAAATCATCAGTTTATCGTATTTAGGCGGAGAGACTGTCCGGAAATTATCCTTTCCAAAATAAACTGTATGGCCGTCAATAACCCAAGTTTCAAAAGCTGTTACACCAATCCGTTTTATCGCTTTAATATAATCAGGAAAACCGGAACCCGCTTTTACTTTTTTGTGTTCTTGTTCTATCATTTCAACAGTAAACATATTTACTATGAAAAACTCAATGGATGCAGGGATCAAATAAAAATAGCAGAATCATTACAAAAAAGATACATTGAAATCTTTGGCCTAAATAGAAATTTTAGAAGAATAAGTCCTGAACAGGATATAATTGATATCAGATTTCAGGATTGTTTTCTGAAAAGACTCATAGAACTTCAGAGGATTGAAAGAACGCAGTACAAACAGATCAGTGCTGTCAAAAAACAGCGGAATGAAAAAATGCAAAACCTGATGAAATCAGGCTTCTGCCTCTGTAACTTTTATTTTTGATTTAAAATTCCATGCTCTGTAAGGAGCAATCGCCTCGAGTCTTTCTTCAGCCACAAAATAAATACTTTCACCGTATTTCACAAGACCGCCCTTGTAGTGGGCATATTTAGTCTTGTGGTCAATCAGACCAATCTCAATTACCTTCTTCCAGTCTTCGCAAGTCTTCAGAGAAGGCACTCTGCGAAGATGAAGCTCCTTAATTGTATTTCCTTTTACTGCGTCCCTAAGAATATATTCCCAATCCATTTAAAAAACCTCTGCCAGACTAAAATCGGATATATAGTCTGCTAATATATGACTGTAAAATCAATGAGTTTTAACACTGCATCTCAAAAATTTTACTAAATTCCACTCGCAACTACTTTTTCCCTATCTGATAAAAAGTCAAGCGAAACCTGCAGATGATAGAATCATCCAATCCTTTTTTCAAGAATTTTTCTGTATTCTTCCCTGCCAGGATACTGGATTCTGGCAGACCCGCATTTTACAGCAGCTTCTGCAACGGCAGTGGATACTTCAAAATAAACTCTTCTGTCAAACGGTTTAGGAATGATGTATTCACTTCCAAACTGAAATTTTGCTCCGCCGTAAGCCAAGCTGACTTCTACAGGCACTTCTTTTCTGGCAAGGTCTGCAAGTGCATGGACGGCAGCAAGTTTCATTTCCAAAGTAATAGCACGGGCCCTGGTATCCAAAGCACCTCTGAAAATATAAGGAAAACCTAGAACATTGTTTACCTGATTCGGATAATCGCTTCTGCCCGTACCCATAATAATATCATTTCTCACCGACTTGGCCGTTTCATAGGGAATTTCCGGATCTGGATTTGCCATCGCAAGTATGCAGGGATTCGGTGCCATAGATGCCACCATATCCTTGCTCATCTGATCCTTTACAGATACTCCAATAAAAAAATCTGCTCCCTTCAGGATATCGCCCAGCTGTTCTGCATCCGTATTTCTGGAAAATTCTTTTTTGACTCCGGTCAATTCCTTTCTTTTAAAATTCAGAACACCTTTGGAGTCGGTCATATAGATATTTTCATTCTTAATGCCTATATGAGTAATGAGTCTTCCGATGGATACTGCCGCTGCCCCTGCTCCGCAGATGACTACTCTCACATTCTCAGGCTTTTTTCCGGAAATATGAAGAGCATTGATGACTGCTGCTGCTGTGATAATTGCAGTTCCATGCTGATCATCATGAAAAACAGGAATGTTCATCTGCCGAATCAGCTCATCCTCTATCTCAAAACACTCAGGTGCCTTGATGTCTTCGAGATTGATTCCGCCGAATGTAGGTTCCATAATTTTCACTGCCTGGATAATTTCTGCAGGATCTTTGGAATTCAGTTCAATGTCAAAAACATCAATTCCCGCGAATTTCTTAAACAGAACTCCCTTTCCTTCCATGACAGGTTTTCCTGCCGCTGCACCAAGATCACCGAGACCGAGAACTGCAGTTCCGTTCGAAATGACTGCCACCAAGTTTCCCTTATTTGTATAATCATATACAGTATCAGGGTTCTCTGCAATTTCCAGACACGGAAAAGCAACTCCTGGAGAATATGCCATAGAAAGATCTTCAGAATTAAGTGTTGACTTTGTCGGTTGAACTGAAGATTTCCCCTGCGGAAAGGATGAATGATAATTTAATGATTTTTGTTTCAATTTTAATTCCCTATTCTATAATCCAAGACTTCTTCCGATGATTTCTTTCATAATTTCAGATGTGCCTGCGTAAATCGTCTGAATTCGTGCATCCAGATACGCTCTGGCGATCGGATACTCCATCATATACCCGTATCCTCCAAAAAACTGAAGGCATCTGTCGGTTATGCGTTTCTGCATTTCAGTCGCATGAAGCTTGATCATGGATGCTTCAGCAGTTGTCAGTTCACCCTTCATAAATGCCATAACAGCCTGATCAGCAAAAGCCCTGCACACCTCAATTTCGGTCTTCATTTCTGCCATACTGAACTTAATATGCTGAAAAGAACCTATCTTCTTTCCGAATGCTTCTCTTTCTTTGATATATTTCAGAGTCAGTTCAAGAACGGTGGCCGAGGCTTCCACTGCAGATACACCGAGAGAAAGCCTTTCACTGACAAGTTTTGTCATCAGATACCGGAAGCCCTGTCCTTTTTTTCCGATCAGATTTTCCTTAGGTACTTTCACATCCGTGAAATGAAGCTCAGATGTATCCTGTGCCTTGAGACCGATTTTTTCAAGCATTCTGCCTCTTTCGAAGCCTGGCATTCCATCCTCAATCATAATCAGACTGATTGCCTCATCAGAGGTCTTGACTGCCGTGATGACATAATCAGCCAGCTGTCCATTGCTGATGAACGTCTTCTGTCCATTTACGACAAAATGATCACCTTTTTCGACAGCCGTTGTTCGGATAGATTTGAGATCAGAGCCTGCATTCGGTTCAGTCATTGCAATTGCAGTAATTTTAGTGCCGTCAATACATCCTGGAAGCCATCTTTTTTTCTGTTCAGGAGAAGCATATTCTGCCAGATAAGGCACATTGATATCGTTGTGAAGAGAAATGAAAAAGCCGGTATTTCCTACCTTTGCGGATTCCTCCATAATAATGACATTATACAGATAATCGGCTCCAAGCCCACCGTCTTCTTCAGGGATATTTGGACAGAGGAGTCCCAGCGAGCCTGCCTTTTTCCATACATCTCTCGTGACTTTTCCCTGTTTTTCCCAAGCCTCATGATTTGGTCTGACTTCCGTTTCAAAGAATTTTCTTGCAGTCTGCCTGAAATTCTCATGTTCTTCTGTAAATGGAAGAGCTCTTTTCATTTCCGATGCTCCTAAAATGAGTCTTAGTAGAGATTTTTTGGGCTTATCAGAAATGCAAGAAAACTTCCCCGCTCTTCAAAAAATTCATTTTTTACGGACGTGCAAGAACAATAAGGTTTTATCTCAGGCTGCCGCACAGAAAACCCTCCAGTGTCTATCTCAAATCATTCTGCTGAAAGGAAGTTTTATGATTTCATTTTCATTCCGATGAGCAAAAAATGATTTCTGAACTGTATGGAAAAAAGGGAAATAAATCTGCCGGAATCTGAAAGACTGAAATTCCGTGAAATGTCGGAAAAGGATCTGGACTTTGTACATTCCATGCTCAGCAGTCCGATCGTAATGAAATATTATCCCAAGGTCTTCACAGCAGATGATTCCAGGCAGTGGATACTGAGACAGAATCTTCGATACGATGCTTATGGAACAGGACTTTGGATTGCCTCAGATAAAAAAACAGAAAAACCAGTAGGTCAGATGGGACTCGTCTTTCAGACTCTGAGCTTCGGAACAGAATTGGAAATTGCCTATCTTCTTTCACCGGAATATTTCAAGACCGGATATGCGGCAGAAGCGGCAAAATGTCTGAAGGAATTTGCCTTTCAGAAAATGGGCAGGAAATTTGTAATTTCCATCATTCGGCCAGAAAATAAAGAATCAAGAAAAGTAGCTGAAAGAAACGGAATGAGTGTATGGATGGAGGAAAGATTTCACGGATTCAGCCATCTCGTTTACAGAGCTGATCCGGTCTTAAAATAGTTCACAGCCTCCTGCAGACTGGAAAAGATTTCCACTTTGTTTGAAACTTCCACAAGCTGAATAATCTTCTCTATATAATGATTCATTCCGCCTATGAGAAACTTTCCTCTGTTTTCTGAATTTTTTTCTATCATTGAAAGAATTGCGGCAAGCCCCATACTGTTAATATATTCAAGTTTGGTCATATCTACAATTGCATTGAATACATCATCATCCCATTCCATTTCCATATCTGCAGATACGATATGAGAATTCTGATTGTTTATTTTGCCCTCCATAACTAAAATTCTTACTCTGGCATCGTTGATTATTTCTGTCTTGGAAAAAATTTTCAGATTCTCGTAAGAATACTCTTTCATATTTTCAGGTGTCCGCTTTTAAACTCAGGATCAGTACATTATCCTTTCTCTGCAAGAACATTTCTTCGAAAAATGTTTTTTCCAGATTTAAATACTCCCCCTGCCAAATGATTCGGACTTCCCCCCTCCTCAGGGAAAGGGTTCCGGAAAAATCCAGGTATATTTTTCTATGATCTGCTCCTTTTCTGCATAAAAAGGAAGATCCAGAATCAAAGAGTTTCAGACTGTCCAGAGGAACCTGGTAAGTCACAAGAATCTCCCCTGTATCCAGAAAAATATCCAAATGGGGGTTTTCTGAACTGTGAATCGAAACAGTAGATCTCAATTTTCCTGAAGTCTCAATACTACCGGTGGACGTGCAAGACACCCGGCTTTGGTAATCTCATCCATTGATTTGCGAAGATTTTTTTCGAGTCCTGGATGGGTAATCATAATAATTTCAGCGCTTCTGCTTTGAATTTCTTTCTGATGAAGGGTGGCAATGGAAATATTGTTTCTTCCTAGAACAGATGTGATTTCCCCTAGCACTCCCGGCTGATCCTTTGCTTCAAAACGGATATAAAACTTTTCCGTTCTTTCTGTCTCCGGAACTGCATCTGCTTTAGGATACAGATTTTTTTCATAACCGGACTCACAACCCAGCCTCGAACCGTAAAAGATAATATCCGAAACAACTGCACTGGCTGTAGGAAGGCTTCCTGCGCCCTTACCGCTGAAAAGCAGAGGACCCGAATAATCCGTCTCCATATAAACTGCATTCATTTCATTTCGAATTCCGGAAATCGGATGACTGAATGGAACCATTGCAGGTCTGACACTCGCCTCAATTGCATTTCCATGTCTTTTGGCAATTCCCAGAAGTTTGATTTTGTAACCAAGGGATGCGGCCGTTTCAATTTCAGTCTTCGAAATATTCGTGATTCCTTCAACTGCAATTTCACTGATGGGAAGTCTTCTTTCAAATGCCAGTCCGATCAGTATGGAAAGCTTGTGCGCTGCATCAATGCCTTCCACATCAAAACTGGGATCCGCTTCCGCAAAGCCGAGTCTCTGAGCCTCCTTCAGGGCAGAAGAGTATTCCAGATGTTCTTCTTCCATCTTTGTAAGTATAAAATTTGTAGTCCCGTTCAATATTCCATATACTGCATCAAACTGATTTGCAGCCAGGCTTGTCCGTATTGACCGAATGACCGGAATTGTTCCTCCTACAGATGCCTCAAATCCGATTTCAATTCCGTTTTCCTCCGCAATCGCAAACAGCTCTTCTCCTTTTTCAGAAAGGAGAGCTTTGTTTGCAGTGACAACAGTCTTTCCTGCAGCCAGAGCTGCTTTTACCACATCATAAGCAACTGTCTTCCCCCCAATAAGTTCCGCAATCACTGAAACGGAAGGATCTGATACAAGATCATTATAATCGGATACAAACCTGACATCAGGAAATTTCTCCTTGAGAGCTGTGTTTTTATCGCATACTGCAGAAAGCTCAATATCCAGACCAGTCTTTCTCAGGATGGATTGTCTTTCCTTACTCAGTATTTCAGCAAGGCCTGCACCAACGGTTCCCGCACCTACAATTCCTACTTTAATTTTTTTCAAGATTACTCCAGATTCAGGTCATTCGAAGGTTCGAAATTGGAATTGACACTCTGCACATCATCATGTCCTTCCAGATTGTCCAGAAGTTTCATTACCTTTTCCGCAGATTCCTGGTCACTGACCTCAGCCTTTACAAGGGGAATGAAACGGACCTCAGACTCCACCATCTGCAGATTTTTTTTGCTGAGTGCAGTGAGAACAGATTCATAGTCTTCAGGTGCAGTCGTAATGATAAATACATCATCCTCTTTCTGAACATCTTCAGCTCCGGCCCCCACAGCCAGTTCAAAAAGATCCTCTTCTGAAATCAGATCCGATTTCAGGCTTAAAAAACCCTTTCTTTCAAAAAGTCTGCTGACACTTCCGGATGTTGCCAAAGAACCGCCTGCCTTGGTCAGTATATTTTTAATTTCAGGAGTTGTTCTGGATTTTTTATCAGTGAGAACCTGAACCATAATTGCAACCCCGCCCGGCGCAAAGCATTCATACAGACATTCCTCATAAGTCACCCCATCCAGTTCGCCTGCTCCCTTTTTAATGGCACGTTCTATATTGTCCTTAGGCATATTCACCGATTTTGCCTTCAGAATTGCCACCCTGAGTCTTGGATTGGCTTCCGGATCAGAACCCCCCATTTTTGCCGCTACGGAAAGTTCCTTTCCCATTCTGGTAAAGACGGCTCCTCTCTTAGAATCGATTGCTTCTTTTTTTCTGCGTATTGTTGCCCATTTCGAGTGACCTGACATAAAAACCTCTATGAAAACTCCATCTGAGTGAATGATTTAAGATTAGCCTGTGCAAACTTGCCCGATTACACAGTTCCAACGTATCCCTATAAAAAAAATCCCTGCTTTTTTTGAAAGAGATTTTTAGACATACTGTCCAAACTGAACGACTCATCGGAATTATTCAAAGGAATAAAAGCAAAAATTTCTTTCTCTCAAAATGCGCTAAAATTATCTGGTTAATTTGAGTACAACTATGATTACAAAAGAACAAAAACAGACTTTAATTTCTGATAACAAAAGACATGCATCGGATACAGGATCTCCTGAAGTACAGATTTCTCTTCTACATGCTAGAATCAATGATCTGAATCTGCATTTCAGCGTGCACAAAAAGGACCATCTTTCCAAAAGAGGTCTTCTGAAACTTGTAAGTCAAAGAAAAAGACTTCTGAGCTATCTCAAAAGAAAAGATCTCAACTCTTATAGAAATCTGATCCAGAAACTGGGCCTGAGAAAGTAAGGCGGGCACATGCCATTCGAAAAAACTGCTGTCATTGCAGATGAATCTGTATCTATAGAAACTGGGAAATGGGCGAAACAGGCTGACGGAAGCATTGTTTACCGAGTAGGAAACTTAGTGATGCTTGCCACAGTCTGTGCTGCGGACGAGAGTAAAGAAGGACAGGATTTTTTTCCTCTCACTGTAGAGTATATTGAAAAAATGTATTCAGTGGGAAAATTTCCGGGCGGTTATATAAAACGGGAAAGCAAACCTTCTGAGCACGAAATACTCGTATCCAGGCTTATAGACAGACCGATACGACCAATGTTTCCTGAAGGTTATTTCTGTGAAGTGCAGCTGGTAGTTCAAGTCCTTTCCTCAGATAAACAGCAGTCAGTTTTGGGTCACGCACTCAATGCTGCCAGTGCAGCACTGATGGTTTCAGATATCCCCTTCTCCGGACCTCTTGCAGCAGTAAGAGTGGGCAGAGTTGACGGAAAACTCATAGTGAATCCATCGAACGATCTGATCAGCTCTTCTGATATGGACATTATTGTGGCTGGAAGTGCTGAATCCATTATGATGATTGAAGGTGAGGCAAAAGAACTTTCCAATCATGAACTTTTGGATGCGTTGAAATTCGGACATGGTTACATCAAAGAATTCATCAATCTGCAGAATGCACTTGCAAAGGATGTCGCAAAACCGAAAAGAGAAGTAAAACTGAAGACAATCAGTAAAGAGCTGATCATCGAAGTTCGCGATCTCTGCCTGGACAGAATGTCTGCTGCAAACAGAAACAAGGACAAACTGCAGAGAGGAAAAGAAATTGGTCTGATCTGCGATGAGGCTGTGGCTCACTTTACTGCAAAAGATTTCTCACCGGAACAGATCAAGGATGTCAAAAACTATCTGCACGAACTGGAAGCAGAAGTTGTGAGAGATTTGATATTCAAGGAAGGAATCCGGTACGACGGAAGAACCTCAGAAGAAATCAGAGCCATTTCCTGTGAAATCAATGTCCTTCCTGGTGCACACGGTTCGGCTGTATTTACAAGAGGACAGACTCAGTCCCTCGGCGTAATGACGCTCGGAACAATTGCAGACAACCAGAGATACGAAAACCTGGAAGGTGCGAAAGAAAAAACATTTATGCTTCATTATAATTTCCCTCCTTTTTCAGTAGGCGAAATTAAAAAGATGGCAGGACCCGGAAGAAGAGAAATCGGTCATGGAAACTTGGCAGAGAGAGCTCTGAAGAACATGATTCCTAAATTCAAAGAATTTCCTTATGTAATCCGTCTGGTTTCTGAAATTCTTGAATCGAACGGTTCCAGTTCAATGGCTTCCGTATGCTCCGGCTCGCTTGCACTGATGTCAGGCGGTGTTCCGATGAAAGGATCAGTTGCAGGTGTTGCAATGGGTCTGATCACTTCAGAGGATAAAAAGAATTTTGCAGTTCTGACAGATATTGCTGGGATTGAAGACCATTTCGGGGATATGGACTTTAAACTTGCCGGAACCAGAACAGGAATTACAGCGTTTCAAATGGATCTGAAAATTTCCGGAGTCGGTTTTGATCTTCTCGAGAAAGTATTCCTTCAGGCAGAAAGAGGAAGAAATCACATACTGAACGAAATGGAAAAAGCAATTTCCAGTTCAGCAGCAGATCTCTCCATAACTGCTCCTAGAATTACGATGAAGTCCATTCCTAAGGACAGAATCGGTGAACTGATCGGGCCTGGCGGAAAAAACATACGTTCCATCATTGAAAAATCAGGTGCTGACATCAGCATAGACGATGAAGGAAATGTAACAGTTTCCAGTCCGAATTTTGAATCTTCTCAGAAAGCACTCGACCTCATTGAAGGAATGTTTGCTGAAATAGAAGTGGGAAAAATTTACCAGGGAAAAGTAAAACGTATCACTGATTTCGGAGCTTTCGTAGAAATTCTTCCAGGAAAAGAAGGACTCTGCCATGTTTCGAAACTTGATTTCAAACGGGTCAATTCAGTAAAGGATGTGGTCAAGGAAGGAGAGATTATTCCAGTGAAAGTCATCGGTGTAGACAGATCAGGGAAGATTGATTTATCCAGAAAAGACGCAATTTCAGCAGCAAACTGACAGACATCGGGACTGTGCAGAAACTCTCAGTCCCGTTTTTACTGTCCTTCAGAATATCTAATTCAATTCAGACACAGTCCAGAAAGAACCGAAACCGCCTCCAGGAAAACTCTGCACAGCCCGTAAAAAATCCTGATAAATAAATATGTTATACAGATTTAATAAATACATAAAAATTCAGTCGGCACAGTTTTCACTCAGCCGGCAGCCCGAGGAAAAAAATGAAAATTCTCAAAAAAAAACTCTCAAATGATCTGATTCTGCTCCATGAAAAAATTCCCAAGGCGGAAAGTGCGTCCATCGGACTCTGGGTAAAACTCGGCTCCAGATTTGAGTCGGATGAGGAAAAAGGTTATACTCATTTTCTGGAACATATGCTTTTCAAGGGAACAGAGAACAGAACATCCAAAGAGCAGGCGGAGGACATAGAAAGAGTCGGCGGCTATATGAATGCAGTCACATCCAGAGAGTACACATACTATTATATCATTGTAATGAAATCCGAGATCCGTCTTGCAATGGATATCCTTTCTGATATGATCAGAAATCCGCTGCTCAGAGAGAAAGATGTCAGAAGCGAATCCTCGGTCATTCTCGAAGAAATGAAAAGTTATGAAGACAGTCCGGAAGAATTTCTTCATGATTTTTACTTCAGAAATCTGATGCCTAAATCCAGTCTTGGACTGGAAATCATCGGAACGGAAAAATCAGTCAAGGAAGCAACGGCAAAAAAAATCAGAAAGTATTTTGAATCAAACTATTCCTCAGACAGAATGATTATTTCAGCAGCAGGTGATTTTTCAAATGAAGAAATGGCTTCTCTTGCAGAAGAATATTTTGGAGACATCCCTAAAAGGAAGACATCTGTATCCAGTTTTTCGGAACCGGATTTCAATCTGAATACCTATCTGAAGAGAAAGAAACTGGAACAGGTCAACTTTCTCATCGGCACAAAGGGAATCGGAAGAAATATTCAGGATATGGCAAGAATGAATCTTCTGAACTGCGTATTCGGAAACGGAATGGCATCGAGACTTTTCCAGAAAATCAGAGAAGACAAGGGACTCTGCTACAGCATTCAGAGTTTTTCCTCCACCTATTCCGACTGCGGAGTATTCACTGTCTCCTGCGGAACATCTGCAGAAAAATACGAAAAATCAGTAAATTCCATTATGAATGAAATACGTTTACTGAAAAAGAAAGGGATATCAAAGGAAGAACTCGAGTTTGCAAAAAGCAACCAGAAGGGATCGATGGCTATCGGACATGAACTTCCTGAAAACAAGATGATGGACATAGCAGTTCAGGAAATGTTCTTCGGAAAGTATTACACAATGCAGGATAAATATAAAATCATTGAAAATATCACACTCGAAGAACTGAATGAATTTGTGCATAGGATTTTTTCAGTGAACAGGATGCATCTTTCATCGATCGGTCCTGTTTCTGACAGAGTCTCCAAGGATCTGGATCTGAGTCTTTAGCCGAAACACTGATGCAGGATTTCACTCATTTGGGGTCTATCCTGCAGTTTCTGAAGCACCATCCCCTGAACCAGATGGAATGAATATATTTCTGAAAAATGAGAATCCCCTCGTTTATAATCGTCAGATAATAATAGAGAGATGGGAAAGCATAAAAATATAAACAGTGTCCATACAGCAGTCTTTGTGACTGTCTTATGCTTAAGCTTTGCAGGCTGTCTGAAACGAAATCCCCAAAAGATTACAGGGCTGATTTCCGCTTCAGGAAATTCGACTTCTGTTCAGACTTCAACGTCCACTTCCACCTCAGATTCAGACTCCTGTGCCAGTTCAGCCCCGGACAATCCCGCCAATCTTACTGTCACAAGTTCCTCCTCGCCAGCATCGGTCAGTATGAGCTGGACAAATCCGTCAGACTGCAGACTGAAAGGGGTTCTGATAAAAAGAAAGACCGGAAGCAGTCCCTCAAACGTCAATGACGGAATTTCGGTAGATGCAAATTCAGACAATGCAGGATTTACGGATTCATCAGTCAGTACAGGAAATACTTATTATTACAAAATTTTCCTTTACAACGGAAAAGATCAGTACTCTTCCGGAACGGGAGCTGCCGTCCGTCCCGGCAGTACAACACTGATACCGTCCAAAATTGCAGACAGTTCAATCATACTGGACGGACTGGATTCAGAAACGGCCTGGTCTGGAGTGCCGAAAATCGACTTTTCCTTCCCAGTGGTTCCGACTTTTACAGATTACACCGGAGGAAATGATCTGAATGTGACCGGATACATAAAATTTGCATATGACACGAACTATTTTTATATTTATTATCATACAGATGATAAATATCTTCGGGTAGACAATGCCGGAACACCTTGGACTGACGACAGCATTGAAGTATTTTTTGATATGGGATTCAACAGAACCTCAGTGCCTGATACAAATGATTATCATCTGATTATGACACCGAGAAGCGGTGCCTCGTATGAAAACTATGGAAAAGGAACAGGAACCGTCTGGGGTGTATGGAGTCCTTCCATTGTCAAGGCCAGTAACACAGCCGGAAGCACATTGAACAATGACGCAGACACTGATTCCGGATGGAATCTGGAAGTGCAGATCCCTTTTACTGATCTAGGGATCTCATCCATATCGCCTGGTCAGGTCATCGGCTTTACCTTCTGGGTGAATGATGATGATCTTTCCGCATTCACCGGAACGCAGCACTATTTTCGCTGGACAACCGGCACACTTTCTGCAAATCCGAGCACATGGGGTATATTGCAGTTTTAATTACATATTTTTCATTTATAAAGACAGTTTTCAAATACACCTGCATCGTAGGTGCATTCTGAAGACACTGTTCTGCTTCCTGTAGAAAACAGAATGGAATAAGGAGCAGTGGATTTATTTCCTGCCAGATCTTTAATCCCGGCTTTTACAGTGACAATAAAAGGACTTCCTTCCGGCCAGTCTGCATTCTGAAGAGACTCTGCCACACGGACCTTTTCCTTTTCGTATTCAGAGACTTCTTCCTTTGTCACAGGAGGCTTCAGCACAACCGGTTTCAGACGGATGCTTTTCACTGAAGATTTTGGGAAATTCTGATGACTTCCTTCAGAATCAAATTCCACCAATGTCTTCAGTATCTTCGCCCTCACATTCTGAAAATTTTTTCCTGACCTCAGCTCAACAGTATCCGAAAAAAGAAGACTCGGGAATATAAAAAGAAATATAAAAATGTATTTCATCATTACAGGCAGCAGGCAACCGGAGCAAAAGCATTGCACAGGTTATTCTGTCCATTAGGTGTATTTGTGATCGGACCGACCTCTGAACTGGAAGCGCTTGTCCATCCCAGACAGTCAGTCACATTCAGAGTTCCGCTGCTGGTATTGTAAAACGCAGCACTGGAATACCAGGGTCCGTTCGTGACACTGATTCCGAGCTGTCTGGATATGCTGATTTCATGTGCGGTGCACATATGAGCATTGGAATTTCCGCATGCAGTGATGCAGAGGGCCTTGGCTCCCGTATATCCTCCTACTCCTAAACCGTTGTATGTGCCGCAGTAGACTCCCAGTGTAGTAGACGAAATCCTCCCGTTCACTGTGACTGTCGCTGAATTTGCAGCAGCAGATGTATTCACAATGACTCCTCCTGATGAAAACACAGCATTCGCTCCGCTCTTGGTCCAGTCCGGGATATTTTCTATCGCAGTCTTCAGCGAAGCAAAATTCGTATTGATGTCCGCAGACTTGATGATCTGCCCTGAAGTAAATGTGTTTACAGTGCCCGTCACAGATACAGCAAGAATTGCCTCAGTAAAGAATCCCAGTCCGGCAGCAAGTCCATAAGTGAAAGATTTAAAAAGCTTTAGAAACCAGCTCCTGATTGCTGATTGCTGATTGCTGATTGAAAAGAAATCGCATTTATTTTTGGCTCCATAATCATATTTTTCTGAACTTTAAAGACATTTGCAATCAAAAATTCATAAAACATTTGACTAGGATTCTGAACTCAGACTGTTTCATTGCATATCCTGCGGGGGTTCAATGAGATAAACTAGAAACGTTCCCACCCGGCAAGTCATTGACCGTAATAAAGAACCCGGTTGTTGCCCCGATCCGGGAGATACATATTCCCGCTGGAATCGATTGCTGCGCCTGCAGGAAATGATAAACTATCAGCAGAGATGCCGCCGTTATTAAAGGCGTTGGCAGTGAAGCTGCCCAATTGACCGTAGACTCGCGAAGCTGTGGTGCTCCCTGATGAGTAATATAGTACCCGATTGTTGGTTTGATCCGTTACAAACAGATTCCCTGCGCAATCCACCGCAACCCTGGCAGGCTTCCGCAGGCTGTCAGCTGATAACCCGCCGTTGTTGCCTGTGCTGCTGAAAAAATCAGGCTGACCATAGACCCGAGTGGCTGCAGCATTTCCCGAAGGATAATACAATGCACGGTTGTTGTCCATGTCTCCAATATATAAGTTTCCAACAGAATCGACAGCAACACCGAGAGGATTATTCAGGCTGGCTGCAGAAATACCCCCATTGTTGATTGTGCTGCTGAAAAAATCAGGCTGACCATAGACTTTGGTGGCTGTTGTACTCCCTGACGGATAATATAGGATACGGTTGTTTTGGGAATCTGCTGCATACAGATTTCCCCCGGCATCAAGGGCAATGGCCACTGGATTATTCAAGCTGTTCGCCGAGATCCCGCCATTGTTAGCTGTATTCGAAGAAAAGCTGCCATTTTGTCCATAGACCTTTGTTGCCGTGGTGCTTCCCGACGGATAATATAGGATACGGCTGTTGGAAGTTTCGGTAATGTATAGATTCCCGATGGAATCAACTGCAAGGCCTTGGGGAAGATTCAGACTGTTAGCGGAGATTCCTCCGTTGTCGGCTGTATTCGCGGAAAAATTGCCGTTTTGTCCATAGACCCGAGTGGCTGCAGTGCTGCCGGATGGGAAGAACAAGACACGATTGTTGGAAGCTTCCGCCACATACAGATTTCCGCCGGAATCAACTGTAACTACAGCTGGAGCATTCAGGCTGTCAGCCGAGATCCCGCCATTGTTAGCTGTGCCGGTTGTAAAACTGCCTGCCTGCCCATAGACCCGAGTGGCTTTTGTCGATCCAGAACCAATGATTGAGCAAGTCCTAGTCATACGCCCTGCAGTCAGCCCAATCTGTGTAACCAATGCAATTACACTTTTTGATGTATCGAAGACGCTTGGCTCAAGTCGAATACATTCTGAATTCAGAATCAAAGATATTAGAACAAGGCTCTTTTGAATGAATCCATAATTTGAAATTAATTTGATAAATCGAGTATTGCAGTCCGTTAACGATGATTGAATTATTTTTTTTTCCATGATTCTTTCCCCCTCTTTGACAACTTTTTCAGGACTGAACAGTCAGGATCAATAAAAAGAAATCAGATTGGGAAAAACACAGCTCCCATATTCTCAAAAGCTCCATCCTGAAAGGTTTTAAAACCAGCCAGAAAGAGTTTGTAAATAAATTTTAACCCTTTGCAATATTGTTTTATTCACAAATGAATTTACCTCCGCAGCCCAAAGAACGAGAGATTTAAATGCTTTTGAGCAGAGCAAAGGCAGGCATTTTATTTCCGAAAAACTGTTGACCAATTTTTTTTCGGTGTTACGCTGCGATAAGAGGCAGCGGATTATGCAGACACATACACATCTGGAATGGGCAGTTTTCATCTTCATTATTACAGCATGTCTTCTCACTGCATCTGTGACCGCTGCAAAACTGATATCCAAAGAGATTAATGCAAAACGATCTAAATGAGCAATGACAGGCTTCTTCTGCCTTTGCGGACTGAGACTCGAAAATCCTTTTTTTACTCGACACTTGATTCATCTCTTTTTTCCTAGATTCAGAATCTAGTCGAGAGGCAAGGACTTGGAACACCTGATATTTCATCTAATATTTACAGTATTGTTTATCATAGCGAACGTTGTATTCGCACGGGCAGTCATTTACAGACTGGGACTCGTTTTTGAAGGGCAGAAAGCTCATTTCAATGAAGATGCCAGAGGAAATCTGAACCTGGGATTCAGGATCAAAAGCATTCTGGAAAATGTCCTGATGCAGAAGAAAAATATGCAGGAACCTCTCCGAGGAATGATGCACTCCTTCATATTTTACGGATTCCTGACCTACCTTCTCCATACAACTAACCAGATGGTGGCTGGGGTTGCCGGTTACTGGCTTGCAGATCCATATTCTTTCAGCCTTCTCGGTTTTTCGGACACAATCTCGCACGCCTATGAAGGACTGGTTCAGATCATGTCCTTTTTTGTTCTGACAGGGCTTGCTTATTTTGCAGGACGCAGATGGATCTTCAAAGCAAAGGGGCTGGATGTTCATTCTCCTGCATCAGCGATTGTCATCGGTATGATTGGAACACTGATGATCACTACTCTCCTCGGTGAAGGTGCAAAAGTAATTTCGGAAACATACAGCATTAAAACAGGCGGACTGAGAGAAGGATTTCCAATTGCAGTTGCAATCAGTCATATCTGGTCAGCACTCGGTGTAGACGGAAAATCGGCAGATACAGTCTTCAGAATAATGTGGTGGGGTCACATTCTGACTGTATTCACTTTTATGCTCTATGTACCTACCTCCAAGCACGCCCATCTGATTTTTGCACCAATCAATTATTTCTTCGCAACTGATACTCCTAAAGGTGCCCTTTCCAAACTGGATCTGGAAAGTGAAACAGCAATCTGGGGTGCCAATCAGGTGCAGAATTTCCCATTCCCTAACCTGCTGGACGGTCTTTCCTGCATCGAATGCGGAAGATGTCAGGTGCAGTGTCCTGCAAACAGGACCGGAAAGGTTCTGAATCCGAAAGCGATTATCGGCGATCTGAAACATGCCCTTCTGGAAAAAATGCCTGAGGTTCAGGCTGCTAAAAAAGCAGGAAAGTCCGCAGAAGAAATTATGGCACTCGATACAAATGTCATCGGGAATTATACTTCCGAAGAAGCTATCTGGGGATGTACGACCTGCTTTGCATGTGTTCAGGCATGTCCTGTCGGAAACAACCAGGTCAATGCAATCGTTGAAATGAGAAGATATCTTGTTCTTGCTGAATCCAGATTCCCCGCGGAACTGCAGGGAGCATTTACAAATATGGAAAATAATTCCAATCCTTGGGGCGTGGGAGCTCATACAAGAGCAGACTGGGCGGAAGGTCTTGGAGTAAAAACAATGGCAGAAGATTCAAATGTGGACATTCTGTACTGGGTAGGATGTGCAGGAGCATTTGATGAAAGAAGCAAGAGCACTGCCCGTTCTATGGTCAAGATTATGCAGAGTGCAGGAATCAATTTCGGGATTCTGGGAACAGAAGAAGGATGTTCCGGTGATTCTGCGAGGAGAGGCGGAAACGAATATCTTTATCAGTCTCTTGCTCAGACAAATGTGGATACACTGAACGGATACAATGTAAAGAAAATCGTAACAGCATGCCCTCATTGCTACAATACAATCAAAAACGAATACCCTCAGTTCGGCGGAAATTTCGAAGTGACTCACCACAGCGAGTTCATCAACGATCTGATCAAAGACGGAAAGGTTGATGTCAAGATGTCTAAGGAAGATCTGAATAAGACATTTACGTACCATGATCCTTGTTATCTCGGAAGGTACAACGACAATTACGAAAATCCAAGGGAAGTAGTGAAAGAAGTGTCCGGAGGAAAACTCGAAGAACCTTCAGACCACCATACTAAATCACTCTGCTGCGGTGCAGGGGGAGCACAGATGTGGATGGAAGAACAGAACAACGACAGAGTCAACTTCAAGAGAACAAATCAGCTCCTGGAAACTGGTGCAGATACGATTGCAGTCGGATGTCCTTTCTGTATGACTATGATTACTGACGGTGTCAAGAATGCGGAAAAAACGGATTCTGTAAAAGTAAAAGATATCGCTGAATTAGTAGCAGAGCGGATCTCCTGATTCATATCCCGTGCAGGTGAATGCCTGCACGGAGACTTTATGAGAAAAAAAATTGTCCTCTTCTTCATTCTCTTTCTTGCAGTTCTGACAGGGCTTTCCTTTTTCTCTATTTATACAGCACAGAACAACGAAAAAACCTGGAAAACTGCAAACAGATCCTTTGATGTAATGAGGAAGCTGAAAGAGACAGATTCTCACCTTAATGATCTGGAAAATTATAAAAAGCTTTACCAGGAGACGGGCAACAGCGAGTATCTGTATCTGTTTGAGCAGAAACTTCATTTCTTTGATTCCTTTCTGATCAATCAGGAACTGGAAAGAGATTTTGAAGATATTCCTGAGCAGAGAACCCTGTACGATTCTTTCCTGAAGCATTTCCATTCCATTATGAAATGTCAGAATCCTGACTGTTCCAATGAAAAGGGAGAGGATGTACGACATGCAAGAACTCTGATTCAGAAAAATTCAGATGAGCTGAACAGGATGGAAGTCATCATCATTGATCTTGAACAGAATGAAAAAAAGAACCTGGAAACGAACAGGGAACAGCATGAACGTGATCTCAGCACAATCACTTACATCACTTTTTTCGGTTCAATTTTTTCATTTATTACCTCACTCATACTTTTCTATTATGTGAAAAGGGATCTGCTTCTGAAGAGTCTTCGAGAAGAAGAACTGGAAAGGATTTCCTATACAGATGAACTTTCCCAGCTTTACAACAGAAGAGGATTCATACAGAAAGGAAAAGTTCTGTTTGAAGATGCCAAGTCCAGAAAAATTAATTTATATTTATTTTATATAGATATGGACGGGTTAAAGTCCATCAATGACAATTTTGGTCATTCGTCGGGTGACGAGGCGATCAAATGCGTTGCGGAAATACTGAGACATTCATTCCGTCTTTCAGATGTAATTGCAAGACTGGGTGGAGACGAATTCGCAGTCCTAGTCGCTGAAAACAATGTGCTTCCTGAGGGAATCAGCAAAAGGCTTTCCAAAAAAATGCATGAGTTCAATGAAAGAAAAGAAAAAGCATTTAAAATTGATTTCAGTGTAGGATTCAAATCCCTTTCCAACGATTATATGAGTCTGGAGGCCATGCTGATGGAAGCTGACTCTGAAATGTACAGGCATAAGAAAGATAAGAAAGTAAAACAGGAAGAAAACACCGAAAAGAAATGAACTGTTTGTCTGAACCCGGATGATTCAGACTCTTCGTTTTTTTTAAACAATAAATTCCTGCATTTCAGACTTTTATTATCCTGATTTCTGATCTCCCAAATATGAAAGCTGCGAAGCTTCTTTCGTTCAGCTCTATGAGCTGATCGAAATCTCAGAAAAGTCTTAAGTCCTGACGGACATCCTGCGCCGGCAGAATGACTGAAAATAAAAATACTTATCACTGAAAAGCAGGAAAATTGAATCAGTCCTCTGGAAAATAAATTGTCGGCTTCTTTTTTTCCAAGTAAATGTCAGGAAAAAAGGAAAGCAGTTTGTCGGCGAGAATTCTAGGATTATCGCCTGCCTGTATGCCCATTACTCCTGCAAGGATAATGCACCTCATCAGAAGAGGAAGGCCCTTGTAATTCCCAGCCATAATCTTAAACGACAGAATTTCAGCTATTATCTCCGGATCTGTACCGTCAATGACAAGCTCAATACCTGTTTTAAAAAAAGAAGCAGTTCCTTCCACGCTTGTCCTGATATTGTCTACTTCGTCATCGAGCACAAGCAGTCCTCCCGCTTTGGACTTTTGAGCAAAACTGACCAGTGTTTTCATCAAAGGCACGCACTCCTCTCTTTCCGCATCAGTACATTGAATTCTTTCGGCTAATTCCCAATCTATATTCATTGCAATACCCCTTTATACTCGTTTTCAAAAGTCTTTGCGTATTTATTTGTTCACGACTCAGTAAAATCAAGTCTGTCAGCCGGAAAAGGCGCAATTATTTATGAAAATGAGTATACATCATTCAAAATATAAAATATGTCCTGCAGACAATAGGCTGGTTTTATATGAAAAGAAAAAAGTGTCAATCAGATATTAAAGAAAGAAGAACAGTTCAGCAAGAATGAACTTCATGGAAAATCCCAGACCGGAAGCGGTATTGCCTAAATTGGAAAGCCAATATTCAACTGCATAACATCCGTCACTGTGGCAGACAATCTTGCAGGAATTCGTATTACAGACATTGTTCATAACTGTCCAGATATTTGTCTGAACCCTGTCTGTCCCGGTTCCGCTGTGATTGGAACTGAACTTTCCATGGATAAGGACTGTCACATTTTCAGCATAGACTGACCCTGTACGAAAAAGCAGCCGGACTTCTCAGCATTTTATTTCTCCTTGGCATATACGATGCATACAGGGAATATACTGTATATAAAAAGAAATGAAGTGCAAGAACATAAATCCCCCAGACAGAACTAAACTTGTCTCAGATTGAGAAGCTCAGACTTTTCTTCTGAAACGGATATAAAACTCCTCAAATCCGGAATCCTTCCAATACGAGACTGCAGGACTGTTGGCTTTCAGTGCGCGCAGTTCAATGACAGGAACCTTTCTTTTTCTGCACCAGCCCTCAGCATATTTCAAAAGCAAGGACATATAGCCTTTTTTCATATGCCCTTTTTTCGTTACAGCAGTATCAATGTAAAGTATTCTCTCTTCCTTTAAAAATGGACGTTCTTCTATTCTCCCGATAATCATAGAAAGCAGTTCACTCTCCTGAAATACCCCTGCAAAACAGACTTTATCTGTCCCCTGAAGTTTGAGAAATGTATCTATCATTTTTCTGGCAGCATTCGGTCTGACCTCAAAAATCCCGTCCAGAGGAAGAGAATTGACCAGGCTGAAAAACTGATTCAGAAGTATGATTGCCTGATCTCTGTGCCCGTCCTGAATCATTTGAATCTCTGTATTGATCTTATTCATCTGTATATATACGAAAAAAAGATCCCCTGAGCAAGCGAACATTTTTTGCATTGAATGATTTTAGGATCAAATTGGAAGGTCAAAATCCGCGATGTAAAAGCAGGAGAAATAGTTTTCGAGTACAGAGCCGGAAAAACTACTTTCTTGACCGGCGGAACCCAGGAAAATTAAAATGTTCTCGAAAATGAGACATAATTGCTTTCTGAATTCTGAAAACTAATGATTCTCTGAAAGGAATACAAATTTCTATAATTTTCACTCCTGAATTCGCCGAAATTTATAAGTAGAACAGGCGGTACACATGTCCAAAAAAAGAACAGCATTTTTTGCATTACTATTCATTGCGGTTTCTGCGTATGCAGTCTCCCCGGATGAAGAGAATCTGAATATCCTTATCCAGGAAAACAAGGCTCATTTTCAGTTTATCAATGTTGCAATCAGCAATATGAGAAGTCCTAAACTGGAAAGTCCGGCAGATAAAAACACTCCCCCTGCAAAAGAAGATGATGATTCTCCCGATAAAAAGATGGATAATCCGTACTATAATGATTTCCTTACAGCAAATCTGAAAGACTTTGAGGGAACAGTTCTTCATTTCAAGGGCGACTACAAGAATGCACACGCCCCTCTCAAGGAAGCTCAGATCAAACTGAAAGAAATTTATGAGAGTGCCCTGGAGAGACATACCGAATTTACAAGAGTCCTTCTGATTTATGCTACTCACAAAATCATAAAAACCAATGATATCAGTGCCAAGTATCTTCTGAAACAGGCATACAAAGAACTGAAACTTGCCGAAAACTGTTACACTATGGGCTGGAACAATGCTCCTTATCAGTACAGAAACAAAATAGCACTGTATGAAAGCGGAATCATTGCATCCCGAAAAGCAAGACGATTCGGAATACTGGCACTCATTGAACAGAAGATCCCAAAGGATCAGAAAAAGATTTACAAGAAGGAAAAGTTCAATGAATTCAAGGATTCTGAATATGACGGATCTGTAAATGACTACGAATACATTAAGAAAACTCTTCGTAACAATATCGAAAACAAATGGGTGGAAGGCAAAATTTCTGCAAACTACAAATTCGAAAGACCAGACACAGCCACAAATTTCACATACATCCCGAACAAACACCAGCCGATCGATCTGATGGAAATGCTTGACGATGTGTATGGAATCATTACCTACAACAGAGTGTCCGTCAAAGAAGAGACTGACAAATTCGTCAGAAAAGAAATCACAAAGGAAGAACTTGAACCTTCTGTTCCGGTTAAAAAGGAAGATCCTAAACCTGCAGTTCCGAACAATTCTGCAGCCCCATCCAAAACACCTGCACCGGCTCCTGTAAAAAACTGATAAAACCGAGAGTAACACTTGAAAATTAATTCATTGAACACTGCAGTCTTCACTGCAGTGTTTTTTCTTATACCTGCTTCTTCCTCATATTCCAATTCATCCTGCATCCAGGGCGACTGTCAAAACGGTACTGGTACCTTGAAATTTGACACTGGGAGCACTTATACAGGAGGATTCGTGAAAGGACAGCCTGAAGGTGAGGGAGAGTATGTGGAAATCGATCCCAAGACAAAGGCTAAAACTGTCTACACTGGAGAAATGAAAAACGGTCAGCCCAACGGAATTGGCAAGACAGTGTTTCCGGACGGCGCGGTATTTGAAGGTATGTATACAGATAATATACCTAATGGAAAAGGAAGATTTTTTCTGGCAAACGGCGACAAATACTCGGGTGAATTCAAGGATGGAAAATATTACGGGAAAGGAATTTACATTTTCGCTGACGGAAGAAGATATGAGGGAAACTTCAAAGATGATTTTTTCAGCGGGAAAGGGATTATGTACTATCCGGACGGGCAGGTTTATATCGGTCAATGGAAGAAAAACAAGAGAAGCGGAAAAGGAATGATGCTGAAAAAAATGTATTCAGGTACATGGAAGGACGATGTCAAACAGTAGAAACTGAAAATATCTGCAGCAGTATTGTGTTTAGACATTTTCTCCAGTGAACTTTGTATAAAGCTTATATATCGAATTAGCTTGACCTTCCTTCGGTTCAATTCTCCATTGCACTGAATGAGTTATCAGAATTTAAAAAAACATCTGACCGGATACAGCACTGTTCCTTTTATGCTGAAAACAGTTCTTATTGCATTGTCCTACTATGTATTCGGGAGAATAGGCCTGTCACTTCCTTATGCAGGCTCACATATAAGTCTGATATGGGCACCCTCCGGAATCGCTTTGGCCTCATTTCTTCTTTTTGGCTCAAAGATCTGGCCGGCCGTATTCACTGCTGCATTTTTAGTCAATATTTCCGTTGATTCCTCCATTCTGCTTTCAGCAGGAATTGCTTTTGGGAACACTGCAGGACCGCTCATCGGTTCATACCTGATGCGAAAAAACGGATTTAATAATGATTTTTTATCCAGAAAAGATCTTTTTTTATATATGGTTTTTTCCGCATTTGCCATGACAGCAAGTGCATCCAACGGAATACTGAACCTGAGACTCTCACGCATTCTTTCCGGTGAAAATATTTCTGAGGCATGGATTTACTGGTGGACAGGAGATTTTACAGGAGCCGTCATCATCGGAATTCCGGTACTTGCATTCAAAAAGGAATACTGCATAGAAATTATCAAAAGCTGGAAACTTCCTGAATTTATGGTGCTCTCAACCGGAGCAGCAGCTTTCTCATTAAAAATATTTCTGTTTTCAGGAAACAGCGAGGAACTTTTTCCTCTGGTTTTTATGCCGCTGATACTTTTAAACTGGCTTGCAGTGCGGTTCAAAATTTCCGTTTCTTCTATAGGCACTCTGATCATATCTGCCATAGCCATTTATGGTACTGCATCAGGAAAAGGACCGTTTATCATTCCGGAGAACATTCACAGAGGCCTTGCACTGCTGTGGACCTATATGGGAACGCTGGCTCTGAATACACTTCTCATAAATGCTTTTATGTCGGAAATAGCTGAAAAAGACTCTAAGATAAAGGAAACAGAAAACCGATTTTTTACAGCGGCAAATTCTGCTCCGGTAATGATCTGGATTTCAGGATTGGATAAAAAATGTACATGGTTTAATGATACTTGGCTGAAATTTTCAGGAAGAAAAATGGAACAGGAAATTGGGGATGGATGGGCAGAACAGGTTCATCCTGATGACTTCCAAAACTGTCTTGATACATATGTACATCATTTTGACAGAAGAGAAGCATTCAGTATGATATACAGACTGAAGAGATTTGACGGTGAGTGGAGATTTATACTGGACAACGGCGTACCCAGAACTGACGAGAACGGAACATTTGCCGGTTTCATCGGTTCCTGCATTGATATTACCGAAAGACTGAAGACCGAAAATGCGCTCAGAGAGAGTGAGGAAAAATTCAGAACCTTAGTCAATTCTTCCGAAGACATCATATTTACTCTCGACACGGAAGAAAAGCATACAGGAGTATTCGGGAAATGGATGGAAAAGCAGAATATTCCTGAAACATTCTTTCTTGGAAAAACAGTCTCAGAGATCTTCGGAGCAGAAGAAGGGAAAATTCATTCTGATGCAAATAAAAAAGCTCTTTCAGGAGAAAACGCAGTCTACAGCTGGAGTGTACAGGGAAATGATAAAACTCGTTATTATCAGACATCATTATCGCCCATGCATGGAAAGGACGGCTCAGTGGCAGGTCTGGTCGGGATTGGAAGAGAGATCACTGATCTGAAAGAATCAGAAGAAAAAATGCAGGAAATCAACAGGAGACTGGAATCAGCAGTAAAAAAATCAATGGAGCTCGCTGCTCAGGCTGAATCAGCCAATCAGGCAAAAAGTGAATTTCTCGCAATGATGAGCCACGAGATCAGAACACCTATGAACGGTGTGATCGGAATGACAGGACTTCTTCTGGATACAGAACTGAATGAGGAACAGAAACAGTTTGCGGAAATAGTCAAATCAAGTGCAGACTCTCTTCTGAATCTGATCAATGACATACTTGATTTTTCCAAAATAGAAGCAAAGAAGCTGGAACTGGAATCTCTGGATTTTAATCTTTTTGTTTCTGTTGAGGACGCGGCTGAAATGATCTCGATCCGGGCAGAGGAAAAAGGAATTGAACTCGCCTGTCTGATTGATCCTGACGTACCGGAATTTGTCAACGGCGATCCGGGCCGACTGAGACAGATACTGATTAATCTGGGCGGAAATGCGGTGAAGTTCACTGAGGCTGGAGAAATACTGATCAGAATTGAAACTGTTTCGGAAACAGAAAATGAAGTCTGCCTGAAATTCTCCTTAAAGGATACAGGGATAGGCATACCGGAGGACAAGCTTCACGGCCTGTTTGATCCCTTCATACAGGCTGATACATCCACAACCAGAAAATACGGAGGAACAGGCCTTGGTCTTTCCATTTCCAAAAGACTTGCGGAACTGATGGGAGGAACTATCGGAGCAGAAAGCATTCTCGGTGAAGGTTCTGTTTTCTGGTTCACATGCACTTTTAAAAAATCATCAAGCTCCAGAAATGCCATTCCAGAATCATTTCCTGATCTGAAAAATTTGAAAATACTTGTCACCGATGATCATCCGGTCAACAGACTGGTGGTTTCTTCCATTCTGAAAAAATACAATTGCATACTGGAAGAGGCCGAAGGTGCAGAATCTGCCTGGAAAAAACTGAGAGAGAGTTCAGAACTGGGAAGCCCGTTTGACATCGTACTGATGGATATGCATATGCCGAATATGGACGGTCTTGAACTGGGAAAGAAGATTCAGGAGAGCGGCATATTCAGATCACTTTCAATGATTATGCTGACATCTTTGGGGCGAAGAGGCGAAAGTGCAAAACTTCAGAATTATGGATTTGCAGGTTATCTGACAAAACCTGTCAGAGAATCAAATCTTATAGACTGCATTGCACTTGCCGCCGGAATCAGAAAGAGAACGGACAGCGAACCGGAAAAAGAACACAAAATCATTACAAAATATACCATCAAGGAAATCAGAAAGGAAAGGACAAGGATTCTTCTTGCAGAAGACAACAGGGTGAATCAGCTTCTTGTTCTTAAACTGCTGAGCAAAATGGGTTATCGTGCAGATGCGGTGGCAAACGGAGCAGAAGCAGTCAATGCATTAAAAAATATCCCATATGATGCTGTTCTGATGGACTGCCAGATGCCTGAAATGGACGGTTTTGAGGCCACAAGAATCATCAGGAAAAAAGAAAATAAAGTGCTGAATCCTATGATTCCGATTCTGGCTATTACGGCATTCGCAGTCCAGGGTGACAGGGAAAAATGCATTGAATGCGGAATGGACGACTATCTGTCAAAACCTATACAGCCTAAAGAACTCAAGGAAAAACTGGATTACTGGCTGAAAAGACACTCTGTCCTAACTGAAATTGAAACAGTCTGATCCCCGAAGAAGGCGTTAAGACTTCGGGGATTGGGGCGGAAATCAGATTCCTTTTGCTTTCGCGAGGTGAAGGATAGACTGAACAATCTGATCCTGAGTAAGATACTGACAGTTGAAACTGACATCATAAATATTTGAATCCAGAGTTTCTCCTGCAAAATAATTTTTGAGAAAGACCCTTTCACTGTCTACAGTTTTGATTCTTCCGATTGCTTCATTGTCTGAGGTAAGATTTTCCAGAGTTTTCACTCTGCCGATTCTCCAGGAAACAGAAGCATGGAGATGAACGTGAAGGGATTTCTGAATATCTCTGGAAAGAACAACCCCTCCCCTTCCCAAAATGACTACATTCCCGTGAAGAGCAACAGTACGAAGAATTCTGGCTATTGTCTTTTTTATCTTTAAGTCTGTAGGAAGATGAATATCAGAAAAGGACATAAAAAGTTCTTCAAAAATTCCCTTTGGTTTGTCCTTTGCAATCTGCTCGAGCAGTTTTGCCGGAACATCCAGTTCCTCTGCTGCCTGATTGACGATCTGCTTATCCACTACAGACCATTCAGCGTGTTTTTCTGCAGTAAGAGCCCGAGCAACCTCATTTGAAATTGGAATTCCAGGACAGCCATACTCCCTTGAAATTGTAATCACACTCGGCAATGCTGAACTAAGTTCATTTGCGGCATTTACCTTTTCTTTTATATAATCTAGTATTGGACTTCTTGGCATAAAACACCTTGCATCAGTTGATAATTCAAGAGAAATTACGGCAGCATTTGGCTCAACTACTTTTTAATGTATGCAGGATCAATAGCAGATTTTGGAAAGATAAAGCTGCCAGTCGAGATAATACACATGTTTTATCCCGAAGTCAAATGTCTCAAAAAGCCAGAGATCCAGATCGATATCTCCCTGAGACACAAAATCAAAAGCCTCTTCAACGTCCCTTTCTATCAGTCTGTAGATTCCGATATGATTTACGTGAAAAGGATCAAGCTGTCTTTCGAACATCCCGTATATTGCGCCGATGACAGCTGATCTGATCCCGCGATTCAGAAGATCATTTTCTTTCAAGGCGATATCTTTCAGAATTTTCTCTGCGGACTCCAGAGCCTGTTCTTTGGAATAGGAAGAAAGCATTTTTTCATGCTCTTCCTTCCTGTAACTGCTGATATCCCTTTTCTGAAAAGAGGATACCAGATCTGAGGATTTCAATTTTGACATTTTACCAGCTCAGATAATATTCCTGAATGCCTGCAGACGAAAGGACAGCTCTGCCTCTCTCGCATCCAAAATCCCAGCACGCTGTGAAACAAAGCTCTTCCTGAAAAAAAATATTCCGTGAAATATAAAGACTGCTGATTCTTCGAATTTTGAACCCGGGCAGTTCTTTCAATGAAAGCATCTGTACCCAGAATTTTTTTCTTCCGTCCTTTTCCTCGTAAGAGACAGTCAATGGATGATTTGGAGACTCATAAACGGAAAGTCTTCCATTTTTCCAGGGAATACTTTCCCTCAGCACAAAGGAGTCATTCAGCTCCGCAATTTTTTCCGGAATAAAAGGACCGTCATCAAATCCGGTCTTTAAATATTTGTACACAGAATAGGTTCCAAAACCTAGAAACATAAAAAGAACAGCCCCTATCGGGAGAAGCCACTTGGATCTTTTCATCCACATCCATACAAGCAGGGCCAGAAAAAAAACTGTAAGTATAAATGTAACGATCTCGGAAAATCCTGCAGAGAGAGCCATTATTTCTTTCCCTTCAGAAAATAAAAAGACTCTTCTTCCGGCCCGGAAATATTGTGCCTTCTTACCAGAACATATCTTTCCTTCAGCAGAAGATAGACCTCATGAGTCACCTGAATTTCATCTGTCACACTTTCCCTCTGAGCAGTCTGTCCCTTTTCAAAAACTGCCTCTGACTTGAATATTCTCAGAAGGGAATTGACCGGTTCATATTTATAATCGGTAAATTTTCCAGTATGCATTCCCATTCTCGAACCGTAAGGCAGATTTCTTTCGGCACAGATCTGCTGGAAAAAGTCTCTTGCCCAGACGGCAAAATCTGCAAGCGGCTCAATGAATCTCGGATCAGTATTTTCAGGATTTTCATAAATCAGGAACGAATAAATCCCCTTGGCCTCATCTGTAGCCAGCACATGAAGCTTTGACCTCTCTGATTCTATCTTTTTAATGAATACCGTAATGATTTTTTTTAAATCCCGAAGACTCTGTGTTGCATAATAATGAGAAAATATCCCTGTAAGATCCACATAGAGAACTGCTGCATTCAGTATATGATACTCTTTCGGAAGTTTGTCTGAAATCAGATCGCTTGAATATCTTTTCCAGTAATCGATCAGCTCTGCCATTTCTCTTTCCATCGAATAATGATCATGAAATGTTCCGCTGATAAATATCCCTACAATAATGAATATAAAAAGGAAAAGTCCTGAATAGTGCATCTCAGCCCTGGAATAGACAACTGCACCGTAGACAAAAAGAACCGGGAGAGTGGAAAGAATGGAATAAAAAAGTTTCATTCCGGAAAGACCAAGACAGGAAAGCAGGATCAGTCCTACCTGCAGAGTAAACACATCGAAATTAAAAGGGATATTTTCGGATCCGACAAAATCAGCCATCATACAGTATGTGAAAGCCAGAAGAGTGCCTACAATTACGGTGCCTGTACTTCTCTGAATTTCAGATCCGATAAATACATAGCCTATTGTAAGCACTGCCATAAACATTTTGAACAGAAGAAGAATTCGGACTCCCGGAATATGCGAGAGGCGGAAGAATTCGGAAACTATGATTGCAGTCAGTATGATTCCGTTTGCAATATAGAACTTTCGGAGAGTATCAAGCCTTCTTTCATGATGTTCCCTGTAAAATCCCGAGATGATCATTTGATGGACTGACCTCCGTGGAGTTTGTCCCATTGATCTCTGTACTTTTCAGGAATCCCGTTGTCGAAATATCTTTCTATATTTACATTGTCCTTCTCCTGCCTGATCACAGTAAAAAGAGAATGAGTGTAATCAATCGGTTCAGCAAGCGTTTCACCTTCAGGGGGGGGAGAACAGAAAGGCAGACGGAGATACAGATAAATGGCCTTGTTCTCCTTGTCATAACGGGTCTCTCTTCCCAGTTCCACTGACTCCACATTTCCGTAATTGCACAGACCTTTGCTGTCCTTGTCTCTGTGAGGAACAGAAAGAACCTTGTCCTCAAAAAGAAAATAAAGGAGATTGCCTCTGTTAGGACAGCAGCAGTTGCAGACATCGTACGATGTATAAATCGAATCAGGAAAAGGGTTTCCATAACTGACAAGATCCTCCTTGTAGAGTCCCTGAATGGAATAAGCCTGTCTTGTCTTTTTATTCACAAAGACAACCCTTGAATTGTTTTCCACGCTGCAGTCATCGAGAGGTTTCCCATACTGAATATTGTAGACAGTATAATAAGTTTTCTCTATTTTCTCCACTTTCGCGCCTTCCAGGATGCTTTCGTCGAAAGGAAAAGGCTCTACATTGTTCGGCTTCTCCAGGTATCTGAGAAACCATTCTTCATTCCGGATATAATCTCTGTCTTCAAGATAGGATTTTTCGGTGGACGTGACAGTGAATCCCGAAAATATCCATCCTGTTTTTCCTTTGTATTCGGTTCTGAACCAGTATCCTCTGGAATTGTAGGCACTTAACAGCTCGCCTGTCTTTTCCAGAATTTCACCGATTGTTCCGAAAGGAAGAAGGATGAGCGACTGTCCTCTGAACTCCGGTTTGGAACGGAGCCAGATCCCCTGCTTTGCCATTACGGCAAAATAATATGTTCTTGGAGCCGCAGTGAGACTTGCCAGTCTTACATATCCCTTCGATTTTTCCGTCTCAACGAACGCCCACTCTACCCTGTTGAATTTTCCGTCCTTGTCCTGAAACACTGTATCCAGAATGGTCACTTTTCCCTTATGTGGAACAACACCGATCTGCTTAGGTTCAGGTCCCAGAGTTTCATAGACCTCGAGTCCCTCCAGATTATCCACATAGAAAATTCGTCCGGGTGCAGATGTGTTCAGTTTGGCATCAGTGTAACCCTCTTTTCCGTCGAAGTATATTTTTTTCCATTTGCCCGGACTTTCTTCTGTCTGAATTTCTGTACCATATTTAATTCGCAGAAGCACGGCTGAACCCAGATCAGGAGATGAATACATAAACAGTCCCTGAAGATCGTGGACGAAAGTTTTCGTCTTTTGAGGCAGGCAGTTGAAGAGAAAAATGATTAAGACTGAAAATAAAATCCCTTGCATTGCAAGCAGATTTTCTTTCAGAAGAAAATACTGAAAGAACTTTTTTTTCTTCGTCATCAAATAGTACTTTTCTTTTTATAACAACCGATAAACTTGGGCAAATCTAATTATCAAGTGGAGAACACGATGAACATAAAAAATGCTGTAGACAAAGCTTATGAAAACAAGTCCTTTAAAGAATTAGCAGATGCACCAGTTGCTGCACTCGAAGGAATTTCTGATGCAGGAGCAGAAGATCTTCAAAAAAGATACAAGGTTAAGACAATCAGAGATCTCGCAAATCTGAAAGTTTTTCATTGGGCACAGGCTATTGTAACTCTGGCAGATACAGAAGTATAATCTTATAAAGTATAATACTTCATTCAAATAAAACAAGGAATACTGCAGATTAATTCATCTGCAGTCATTCCTTCTTGTCACTCACCCTGTATTCTTAAAACTTCAGACAAAATCAAAAACTCTTAAGAATAAGTATTTAAAACATCAATGAATCTCTGTTTGGGATTCTATGATTATTGTCATAGCTTTTACAGAAAGAGAACAGCTTTTTTACATTGACATAAAGAATTGAATCAATGTCATCCTGTCATAAATGAAAGTCTCAGGCTTTCTGCAATGGAGAGTCTTATGGACAGGAGAAACATCGGAACAGGCGACAGGAATCTAAGAATTGTAAATGCTTTCCTGCTGATCATTCTCTCAATTGCCGGTTTCTTTTCAGACAAGACTGCACTTGCAGTCACATCCGTTTCTGTATATATGCTCCTCACAGGAATTGCAGGAATCTGCCCAGTTTATATGATGTTTGGATTCAGAACAGGTGGAAAAAAATAAATTGATCAATCAGCCTGAGTTTCTCTTTTTCGGAGAAAAGGGAATTCTATTCGACAAATTTTCGTTTTCCAATCTATTATCTTTTAAAATTCAGGAGAATAAGATATGATATCCAGAAAAAAAATTATCCAGACAGCTGCGATGACTGCAGCAATGCTTTCAGCGGGAAGTCAAATTTTCGCCAAAGATCATGAGCATAAATCGGACAGCACCGAGCCGGAATCAGATGGAAAGTATACCAAGGCTATGCAGGCAGCTGTAAAATGCAGACTCAGCGCAGAAATCTGCATTGCACACTGCATTTCCGAAATGGGCAAGGGTAACAAGGATCTGGAACAGTGTGCAAGAACTGCATCTGATGTAAAGGCGACCTGTGAAGCGTTCATTACGATGGCATCCACAGGATCAGGCTTTACTAAACAGATGGCTGAACTCTGCATTAAAATCTGCAAGGCCTGTGAAAAGGAATGCAAAAAACATGCTTCACATCACTCCTTCTGTAAGGACTGTATGACAGATTGCAGATCATGTGCAAAGGAACTTGCCAAGGTTTGATCAGTATTTTTTTCATTCTGCTCCTGTCCGTCTCTGAACTGAGTTCAGTACCTTTCGATGCAGTGGAAGACATTCCTGTACCTAAGGGATTTCAAAGAGCAAAGGTTGAAAAAGAATCTTTTGCGGAATACTTGAGGCGCCAAAAACTGAACAGAAAAGATGACACTGTTTATCTGTACAACGGCAGGATGAAAAAAAATCAGTATGCTCAGTACGCTGTTCTTCTCACAGATATCGGCACAAAAGATCTCCAGCAGTGCGCAGATGCTGTCATACGCCTTCGTGCGGAATACCTCTATGAAAGACGCAGATATCCGGAAATCCATTTTAATTTTACCAACGGAGAGACTGTTCATTTTGAGAATTACGCAGAAGGGTTCAGACTCTCCGGTTTTCATAAGGAAATGTCCGTATGGAAAAAATCAGGAAAAAAAGATTATTCGTATCCCAGTTTCCGAAAGTACCTGGATCTAGTTTTTACTTATGCAGGCACATCTTCACTGCTCAGAGAATTGAAAAAAGTAAATATCAGCAGTATACAGGCAGGTGACGTATTCATTCAGTCAAGACAGCCTTTCGGACATGCTGTCATTGTAATGGATACTGCATTCAATTCGGAAGGACAGAGAATATTCCTTCTGGCTCAGAGTTATATGCCCGCTCAGAATATTCATATATTAAGGAACCCTTTAAGTGATTCTCCCTGGTATAAGACAGAGAAAAAGATTTTAACACCTGAATGGGATTTTACATCCTCAGATTTGAGACGTTTTAGAGAAGATTCAAGAAAATACTGAATGAGAGAATTGAAGTGAAGAAGGTTTTATTTCGCATTCCGATTGCAGATTGGCATCTGCAATCGGGGCTGTGAGGCGGTAAACCCGCCAGTCTCCGTTATGAGGACATTTTATTATTTATTTACGTATCCGCCAGTTGAACCGCGAGAAAGATCTTCAAAGCTTTTTGCTTCTTCTTCAAGCACATCAGCTTTTTTCATCAGATCAGCTGAACGGTTGTCCTGAGTTACAAATTTTCCGCCACCGGATACTTTTGCCATTGCTCTCATTTTATCTGCTTCTTTTCTTTTTTCTGCAGCAATCGCATTGAAATACTTTCCAACAACTGCTTTCTGCTCTCCGGTAACAGCCGCTTCAGAAAGTGCTCTTTCCAGAATTTTTACTTCGGAATCACTGCTGATTGCCATAAGAGAAGATCCAGCTGCCATCATTGCGATGAGAATCATTGTATTGAGTTTCATACCATTTGCCTCCTGTATGATGATTACTATATAGCAAAGAGTATGCCAATTTCATATGCCCAAAAATAACTGATTTTCCACGAAATATGAATAGAATTTATGATTTTGAATAAAAAAGATGGATTAAATAAAATCATTAGATTAAAAATAATCCAAACAAATTCTTCTTGAGCCCAAAAATATAGCATTCAGGAGAAACTTGTAAATCTAACAGAGTTGTTGAGGGAAATTCAGTCCAAGGTTTCAGCAAAAAGCACGATTTTTTACATCATTTGAAATTTTTTTTTGAAAGAATCTATTTTTTGCAAGGATGTACAGCAGTACATCCTTCGGGTGAAATTTAACTTCTGCGCAATCGTAAACGATTCTTCTGCAAGAAGATTATCCTTAAGCTTTATCAGGGAGAAGTCGCTGCAGCAGAAGATGTTGTCATTCCAGCTGTGGCCACAAAAATACCGTTCCCGTAAGTCACACACTGCCAGCCCGAGTTGCTTGGCAAAGTTCGGACCGTCCAGGTAATTCCGTCAGTTGATGTTGCAGCAACGGTTGAGGGTCCGGTTGCTATGGCCACAAAAACACCGTTCCCATAGGTTACTGCTTTCCACGACTGTGAACTGGGCATAGTTCTGGCCGTCCAAGTAATTCCATCCGCAGACGTTGCGGCAACTGTGCCAAATGTCATCGACACTGCCACAAAAACACCGTTCCCATAAGTTATTGAACTCCAGTTGGAAGAACTGGGCATGGTTCTGGCCGTCCAGGTAATCCCATCCGTTGAACTTGATGCTGCTGTGGAACCAGTAGCAATCCCAGCAAATACTCCATTTCCGTAGGTCACCGTATTGGCTCCGGCAGCACTTGGCAGAGTTCTAGCTGTCCAGTTAATTCCATCCGGGGAACTTGCCGCTGCATTCGAAACGCCGGCTACAGCTACAAAAAGACCGTTCCCGTAAGTCACTGATGTCCACTGCGAAGAAGAGGGCAAAGTTCTGGCTGTCCAAGTAATTCCGTCAGTGGAACTTGCCGCTGCAGTTGAGTTGGCGGCGATAGCCACAAAAACACCGTTTCCGTAAGTCACTGAAATCCAATCTGAAGAACTTGGCAAGGTTCTGGCTGTCCAGGTAATTCCATCAGGTGAAGTGGACGCCACTGTCGAAGGCCCCTGCGCAACAGCGACAAAAAGACCGTTCCCGTAAGTCACTGATGTCCAGAATTGAGAGCTGGACATAGTTCTGGCTGTCCAGGTGGAGCCATTTGATGTGACTGAAATACTGATTGTCGCAGTCGTACTTCCCGCTGAATTTGCAGCTGTGATAGTATAATTTGTCGCAGACTGCAAGGTTGTAGGAGTTCCGCTGATTGCACAGGTCGTGCCGTTGATACTGAGCCCGGTTGGAAGTGTCGGACTGGAAGTACAGCTTGTCGCAGTTCCTGTCATAGCAGGTGTAACAGCTGTAATGGCTATGCCCTGAGCAAAACTGAATGGACTGCCGCTGTAACTCAGACCCGAAGGTGCAGCTGATGATGATGACGCTCCTGATGTACTTCTGCCAGAAGTTACAACGACAGCGGCGGCCACTGCCTTTTTACTGTTTTGATTTTTCTCATTTTCATCTACTCCTGGACAGAATGTCAGTCCCAACAGCATTGAAGTCAATACCCACATTGTGGAAAAGAGTTTACTCTTTTTCATACAAAAATACTCCTATATTAAAGTTTTCAATGGAATAGATTCATAGAGCCGCCACCTCCTAATTTTATGCATAATTCAATATTCAGTGATTTTTTATTTTTTTGCTTAAAATCCGAAAAACCTTAGGGGAACCCCTAAACGTTTGGGGAATTCAACGGATTCGCCGCAGACTCACTCCGTTTTTTATAAAACACTGTGCAACAACTTCACCCTCCTTCTCCATCCACACAGAATGATCACTCGAACATATGGACAGTATCTTCAAGAATAAATGGCAAAGCTCAGTATTGACCAAAAACAATTTCTTGAAGATGAATCCAAACGTGCAGAACAGCGATGAAAATTTTTCAGATGGATCAGCACAAAAATTTAGACAAAAAATTCGGGGAAAAAATCTAAGCTAAAAAAGTCAGCACGGAGGTAGTATTAGCATGAACTGGAACTTTATAAAGGATTCGATCCTGAAAGACGATTTTATCATCGACTGCCGTCTTCAGGCATCCTACGAAGAAGAGACTGCCTCTGGTGCTCATTTCTTTACGTTCATCAAGAAGGCATATGGAACGGACAACGAATCCCAGAAAAAAATGTCCGGCAATATTGCAGGCATTATGGACCTCATCGAAAAATCAGGCTGCTCAAGAGTCATCGTTTTTGATGAGGGAATGGGAATGTATGCTTCAAGGATGGTCTATTTTCTTCGCGAAGCAGGATTCAGAGAAACCTTCCTTTTAGGAAAGAAATGGCCTATCGAAGGAATTAAGACTGCCCCAGGCACATCTGCTGCCGAATTTGAACCTTCTGCAAAACCACTGAGCATGAACGGGATTGCGGACAAAGCATATATGGAGAAAAATCTTACCCGTCTGCAGATATTTGATACAAGAACAAAAGAAGAATATGACGGAAAACTTCCCCGTCTGAACAACCCGGAAAATGGAACTCTGGGCGGAAGACTTCCAGGAGCATTTCTCTGGGACTGGAGAACATTTTTTGATATGGAAGGATTCATCATAGAAAAAGCAGTATTTACAAGAAGACTTCAGGGATTTCCTTTTATGCCGGAAAGAACTACAGTGCTTTATGATTACAATGGTGCAAGATCCTGTCTTCCTGCACTGATGCTCAAAGAAGTAGGGTATCAGGATGTAAAGACCTATCAGGGTTCCTGGTATGAATGGAGAAAGACCAGCCTTCCAAAACAGGCAGTTTCTCTGTACGGTACTGAAAATAAATCCAATTCAGCCCCAAGAGTCGGAGGACTCGACAGAAAAAAATAAACTTTTTTAAAAACCTGCGTTTTCAAAAAGTTCTTTCATTTCTCCATGAACTGAAAAATTTCGATCTGTGGAGTCCTTTTTTCCGAATCGTTTTGACTGTATTGTTGTAGGCGGAGGCCATGCCGGAGCTGAAGCAAGTTATGTCTGTGCCAGGGCCGGATTAAAAACTCTCCTCATTACAATGAATGCAGACACTGTAGGTCAGATGAGCTGCAATCCTGCAATCGGCGGGATCGCCAAAGGCCATATGGTAAGGGAAGTTGATGCTCTTGGAGGTCTGATGGGAAGAATCATTGACTCCACAGGCATACAGTTCAAAATGCTGAACACATCCAAGGGTCCCTCTGTATGGGCTCCCCGTGCACAGGCAGACAAAAAAGAATACCAGCTTGCAGTCAAACACACACTGGAAAAAACCCCTCATCTTTCCATCCGTCAGGATACAGTGGAAGACATTTATATCGAAGACGGAAGGGTTCAAGGAGTCGTCACAGGAAGAGGTTTTGAAATACTCACAAATCATGTCATTCTGACTACAGGGACATTTCTCACCAGTATGATTCATATTGGAACTCTTCAAAGAGAAGCAGGACGTCTTGGAGACGGAACAACTAAGGGACTTTCTCATACATTAAGAAAAAATTCATTTCGTCTGGGTCGACTTAAGACTGGAACTCCTCCCAGGCTTCATGCATCCACGATTGATTTTTCTGAACTGCAGATTCAGGACGGCGATGAACATCCCTCCCCCTTTTCCTACTCCACGGAAAAAATTACAAGAAGACAGATCCCCTGTCATATTACATATACGAATCAGAGAACTCATCAGATTATTCAGGACAACCTGGAGTTTTCTCCTATGTATTCCGGTCAGATAAAGTCAATCGGTCCCCGCTACTGCCCTTCCATTGAAGATAAGATTGTACGTTTTGCGGAGAGAGACAGACATCAGATTTTTCTGGAACCTGAAGGTTACGATACTAAAGAAATTTATGTGAACGGTACATCTACCAGTCTTCCTGAACAGGTACAGTGGCAGCTCATCCGCTCTATCAAAGGTCTGGAAAAGGCAGAAATTATCCGTCCAGGATATGCAGTTGAGTACGATTTTGTAGATCCTACTGAACTGAAGCAGAATCTGGAGACAAAAAAAATTCGCGGTCTTTTTCATGCCGGGCAGATCAACGGAACAACGGGTTATGAGGAAGCGGCTGCACAGGGACTCGTTGCTGCATACGGGGCTGTCCGGTCATTTAAGAATCTGCCTATGATGATCTTTCAGAGAAGCGAAAGTTACATAGGTGTGCTTGTGGATGATCTGGTTCATAAGGGAGTTGAAGATCCTTACCGAATGTTCACCAGCCGTGCCGAGCACAGACTTCTTCTCAGACAGGACAATGCTGACAGAAGGCTGATGAAGTACGGTCACGAAATGGGTCTTGTATCCGATTCTGAATTTGAAAGAATGAAAGAAAAGTACGCAAAAATAGAATCAGTCAGAAACAGGATATATTCACTGAATTTGAAACCTTCTGAAGAACTGAATTTAATTCTGGAGAAAAGGAAAATAGAATCTGTCAAATTCGGAGGAAGTCTGGCTGGATTCATCAAAAGACCGGAGATAAATCTTGCAGACTGCAGTTCCATTGTGCCTGAGCTGAAAAATTTAAACAGTGAATCTGTTCAGGTTCTGGAGATGGAAATCAAGTATGAGGGTTATATTAAAAGAGAACTGGAATCCATTGAATCGAGAGAAAAGCACCTGCTTCTCGAAATTCCTGCAGACTTTAAATTTGAAAATATCCCTGGAATGAAGAAGGAAGCACTGCAGAAACTGGAAAAACACAGACCGTCGAATCTGGAAAGTGCATCCAGAATATCCGGAGTGGACCCCTCAGACATTGAAATTCTGATGTACCATCTGATGGGAAATAAATGATAAGAAAATTTATTTTATATTTACTTATCACTGTCGGAGCACTTGCATCAGCTTCTCACTGCGGAAATTCAGGATCAAAGAAAATTCCGAAAGCGGAAAAAGGCGTCATTGATCTCAGGGATTGGGACTTTGAAAAAGACGGTGTTCTGAAACTGGACGGAGAATGGGAGTTCTACTGGAACAGATTTCTGAAATCAGGGCAGTTTGAGACGGCGGACAGCAGAATTTTTATGGACATTCCTTCTGTCTGGAACGGAAAAAACTTCAATAATGAACGTCTGCCTTACCAGGGATATGCCACTTACAGACTCAGACTTCTGACCAGAGAGGATCAGAACGATCTTTCACTGAAGATTATGCTGATCAATTCTGCATTCAAGTTATATTCGTCCGATGTGCCTTCCGGCAGTCAGGGCAGACCCGGAAAGATTGCGGAAGAGACTGTTCCCAGAATGAGTCCGGAAATTGCAGATCTGAAAAATTTTGAAGAAAAGGAAGTTGAAATTATCATTCATGTATCCAATTTCCATTACGGAGAGGGAGGAATTGAAAGAAATATACTGATAGGAAAAAAGAATCAGATCAGACAGCATCATAAATCTGCAGAATCAAGACAGCTGATTTTTTTCGGAATGATTTTCTTCATTGGAATGTACCATCTCGGTCTGTATTCGATGAGAAAGACCTATATTTCCGCATTCTACTTCGGCCTGTTCTGCATTATCTCATCAGTAAGAGACATCATTGTGGATGAACGTGCCGTGCTTTCCATTTTTCCTGATCTGCCTTTCTGGACATATTTCAGACCGAGTTTCATATGTCTGTATCTGATGATAGCTGCCTTCTTCCAGTTCCTGAAATCTGTATTTACTGAAGACATTAATGAAAACCTGTTCAGGTTTCTTGTATACTATTATCTGATTGCTTCCTTTCTGACCCTGTTTCTTCCTCCGGATCTTGTCCTGGAATATGAACTGTTCAATCAGTTTCTTGCCATTCTGATCGGGCCTGTCATATTCAGACTGATCTATGTATCCTATGTGAGAAAACGGACAGGTGCCCTTTTTTTCATGATCGGATTCATAGCATTTTTTCTCACTGGTCTGAACGATGTTCTGCACACCCATAATTATATCAATACAGGTTTTTATGTTCAGTTCGGCCTTGCTGTATTTGTCACTTCGCAGTCATTCATTCTGTCACTGAGATATTCAAATGCATTCAAGAAGGCAGAATCCCTCAGCATTCAGCTGGAAAAAATGGGCAAGGTGAAAGACGAGTTTATGTCGAATCTGTCTCATGAACTGAGGACGCCTCTTTCCCTGATCTATGCCTATGCGGAAATGATGTCTGAACGCAAAGGAAAAAATGAAGAGGATATCAGAAATTTCGGAAAGGATATTCTGAGAGAGGCTGGAAAACTGAATGAGAATATCAATGATCTTATGCTCCTGACAGATCTGGAATCGAAGTTTCAGCTCAGGAATGAAAGAATACGGGCATCTGAAATCTGCAGGGACTGCACAAAGTATCTGAAGGATGCTGCAGAAGAAAAAAATATCAGGCTCACAGTGGATGTGGATGAGGGACTCCGTTTCTCGGCAGACAGAAGCCTGATATCAAAGGTTCTGATCATTCTCGTAAAGAACGGCATCATTTACAACAGACCTGGAGGACAGGTTGAAGTGAATGTATCCCAGAAAAATGATAAAATCGTTTTTTCCGTTCTCGACAACGGAATTGGAATTTCATTTGCAGATCAGAGCAGAGTGTTTGAGAAATTCTACAGAGTGGATTCATCCGTAACATACGCTGAAAGCGGCGTAGGAATCGGGCTTTTCATTGCAAGCAGGATAGCCGGACTGCACAATGGAGAAATTATTCTGGAAAGCGCACCGGATATCGGCACATCCGTTCAGCTCATCCTTCCCAAGGAACCTGCAGTATGACATTTCGCAGATTTTTACTGGACTCCCTTCTCAGGACAATTGCATTTCCGAGACATTTCATTTTTCACAGTGTGGAAAAAACAGGTGAAGAGCATTTTCTTTTTGAATATCCCTCCATAATTGCGGCCAACCATATCAGCCCTGCAGATGTTGCAGCAATGCCTTATCTGAACAGATTCACAGTTTCCAAGGAAGGCTACACAATTCCGGCCAGGGAAGATTTTCTTCTCCCAGGCTTTCTCGTAAAGGAATTCAGACCCAGGGGAGTCAAAAAATTTTTTCTAAAAGGCATCGATTCTTCAGGAATCATTCCCTTTCTTCTGAAATATGTAAATACAATACCGGTGAAAAGACCTTTCAGAGACAATGCACGGGAACTGATTAAAAGCGGAAAAATGAGAGATGAAGTAAATCAGAACTGGGAAATCCTTGCAGAAAAGATAAAAGAGAAGAACAACCTTTTTCTTTTTCCTGAAGGGACCTATTCCAGAGACGGTTACATCAGTCAGATTCGGCAGGGAATCTCCATCATCAGAACCAAGGTCCCGAATTTAAAAATCAATACAGTAACACTCACTTATGATTTTCTGTCCTTTAAAAAACCGTCTCTGAACGTACATATAGGAAAACTGGAAGAATTTCCGGATGAAAAAACAATAAAGACATCCGACTTCATTCGGGACAGACTGGGAAAGGGATTTGCGGTTACATCAGGAAATATTTTTTCATTCATTCTTTACTCAGATGAATTAAAAACAGGGATGGCAGAATCGGAGCTTTTCAGAAAGACATCCGTTTTCATCAAAAAGCTGATTTCTGAAAATTTCATTGTCAGCTCCACTGCAAAAAAACTTTCCGAAAGCCTGTTCAGTCAACTGACAGAAAAGGCTCTTGCCGGAGGGTTTCTGAAAAAAGAGGAAGGACTTCTGAAATCCTGCGACAGCCTCTATGCCGAACCCGAGGGAAAAAACAAAGATTTCAGAAAGGAAAATACTTTCCTGTATCACAGAAATCAGCTGAGATTTTTTCAGACCAAGCTGGAATCTGTGTGGAACAGCATAAAATTCTGAAACGAATTTTTGTTTTCATAAATTTTTGATTCAGGAATCTGGCAGTAAGAATGCTCATGGTCTTTCTCTGCACTGTGCATACGTCCCTCTTATATAAATGAGCCGGACATCAGGATTAAAATGAGCAAATGAAATTAAAACCAGAGGAACAATGGCTAAAATCAATGAAAACTATCTGAAATTGAAAGCAGGATATCTTTTTCCTGAAATAGCAAAAAGAGTGCGCAATTTTGCAGAAGCAAATCCTGACAGAAAAATTATCCGTCTGGGAATCGGAGATGTCACACTTCCTCTTCCTCCTGCTGCAGTGCAGGCAATGAAGGATGCCGCAGATGAAATGGGATCTCCTTCCGGATTCAAAGGATACGGTCCTGAGCAGGGATACTCTTTTCTCATTGATGAAATTATAAAAAATGATTTTGTATCGCGCGGTGTATCCGTCAGTCCCGATGAAATATTCGTATCAGACGGATCAAAATGCGACACAGGAAACATACAGGAAATATTTTCGACTGACTGCAGAATTGCAGTGACTGACCCTGTCTATCCGGTTTATGTAGATACAAATGTAATGGCAGGCAGGACAGGAGATTCGGGGGCAGACGGAAGATATGCAAATCTGATCTATCTGCCCTGCACAAAAGAAAACGGATTTCAGCCGGATTTCCCTTCAGAAAAAGCGGATATAATATATCTCTGTTATCCGAACAATCCTACAGGCACTACTGTCACAAAGGACAGACTGAAACAGTGGGTGGATTTTGCAAAAAAAAGCGGAGCTGTCATTCTTTATGATGCAGCTTATGAAGCATTCATTACAGACCCTTCCCTGCCCCGTTCCATATTCGAAATTGACGGTGCAAGAGAAGTTGCAATGGAATTCCGTTCATTTTCAAAGACTGCAGGCTTCACAGGAACAAGATGTGCATACATTGTAATTCCGAAAGAACTGAAAGGAAAAACATCTTCAGGTGAACTGGTGAGTCTGAACCAGCTCTGGAACAGAAGACACACAACTAAATTCAACGGTGTATCCTACCCTATTCAGAAAGCTGCCGCTGCATGTTATTCAGAGCAGGGAAAAAAAGAAGTTCAGGCGAATATAAAATACTATATGGAAAATGCATCCATCATCAGTGCTGAACTTTCCAGTGCAGGATATGAAGTTTTCGGAGGGAAAAATGCTCCTTATATCTGGCTCAAAACACCTAAGAATCTGAGCTCCTGGGACTTCTTCGACAGACTTCTGAACGAGATTCAGGTAGTGGGAACTCCAGGCTCAGGGTTCGGTCCCTCAGGCGAGGGATATTTCAGATTAAGTGCATTTGGAAAAAGAGAGGATGTGCAGGAAGCAATGAAGAGGATCAAGACCTTTCATGCCTAAAAGAAAGACTGCAGTTCAAAAATCAGTGCAGGGGTCGCTTTCAAAAGTGACCTCTCTGATGATACTTGATCAGGAACCGATCAGGAAAAAATTCATAAAGAACTGCCAGAAGACAATTAAAAGTTTTGAAAAAGCGGAATCAGAATGGGAGAACTATAAATCCAAAGACCTGAACGAATACAGTCAGTGGTATGAAAAAAATTTCCAGTCGCTTGAAAATGAAGTCACCTCCCTTGCAGTGGAAATTGAAAGACTCGCAGAAATGATCAACGCAGTGAATGAGGTTTCCTATTTCAGCCGGATGTCGAAGGGGAAAGCTTACGAATGGGTGAAGGAAAGAAAGGAGCATCCGGAAACATTCTCTGAAGAGGAGAAAAACGAGGAATTCAATGATTTCTTTGAAGACTCGGATTCATTCTTCGATGACGATGCCAGAGAAGACCTTCAGTATGACGGATTCAGCAGTGAATTCATTGACCATTTTGAAGACTATCTGAAGAAAAATCCTAAGATGAGATTCTACTGCGAGGCTGATTACAGTTTTTTTGAAAACTTCTTCCAGAGATTTCATGAAGAATACAAAAGAAACCATGTACCGCAGGAAGAACGGAAGAAAAAGAACACTGCGGAAGAATCATTAAAATTTATATACAGAAATCTGGTCAGAATACTTCATCCTGACTACAGAAAGGATGAGGATGCAAGGGCGGACGAACTCTGGCATGAGGTTCAGAATGCATACCAGAAAAAGGATATTGAAAGACTCAATACTCTGTACGCACTCTATAATATCAGGAAAGGAAACTTCAGAGAAAATTTCACCATATCACAGATACAGAATGTCGAAGAAGAATTCAAGGTTCAGCTGAAACAGATCAGGCAGAACATCCGACTGGCCAAAAAGCAGCCCGCCTGGGGTTTTTCCAGACTGAAGGACAGAAAAAAAATTCATTCCGATCTTTCCAAAAAACTGAAAATGGAACTGGCAAGATTCATATTCCAGAAAAAACAGCTGGAGAAAATACTGGAGTCTTACGAAAGACAGCCTAAAAAAACACCCAAGAAGACTGTTCCAAAAAAGAAATCCAGGCAGAGGGATTATACAGATGAGTTTCAAGATTCATTCTTCATATAAACCGGCAGGAGATCAGATTTCTGCAATTCAGAAAATTGCGGAATCATTCGGCAGCGGAAACAGCAAAGTCACTCTGGTCGGAGTGACCGGATCGGGAAAAACGTTCACAATGGCTCATGTCATTGAAAAGCTCAGCAAGCCGACATTAGTCCTCTGCCACAACAAGACTCTTGCTGCACAGCTTTTCCGTGAATTCAAGGAATTCTTCCCGGAAAATGCAGTGGAATATTTTGTATCCTATTATGATTATTATCAGCCGGAAGCCTATGTTCCCGCTTCAGACACATTCATTGAAAAGGACAGCTCGATCAACGAAGAGATAGACAGACTCAGACTCCGCGCAACCGCATCCCTTCTGGAAAGAGATGATGTCTTAATTATAAGTTCAGTATCCTGTATTTACGGTCTCGGTTCACCTGATGAATATTCAAAGTCTCTTCTTATGGTGAAGAAAGGAGAAATGATCGACCGGGAAAAGGTAATAAAAAGACTTCTTCATATTCAGTACAACAGAAATGATATTGAATTCATCCGGGGAAACTTCAGAGTGAGAGGCGATGTCATTGAAATTATGCCTGCCTATACGGACGAAGCTTACAGAATAGAATTCTTCGGAGACGAAATAGAATCCATTTCAAAATTCCAGCCCGTTACAGGGAAACTGATTGCAAAACTGGACAAGCTTGCAGTCTATCCTGCAAAACATTTCATTACGAATGCACCTTCCATTGAGGCTGCATCACGGAAAATCAGGGAAGAGATGGAAACCCAGGTAAAAAAATTCAAATCGGAAGAGAAACATCTGGAAGCACAGAGAATCGAATCCAGGACAAACTATGATCTGGAAATGCTGAAAGAACTAGGCTACTGTTCAGGCATAGAAAACTATTCGAGACATCTGTCGGGAAGAGAGGAAGGCGAAAGGCCGGCCTGTCTGTTTGACTATTTTCCGAAAGACTTTCTCTGCATCATAGATGAATCGCATGTGACGATTCCCCAGATCGGAGGAATGTTCGCCGGCGACCGTGCAAGAAAGGAGACTCTTGTAAATTACGGATTCCGTCTTCCAAGTGCACTCGACAACAGACCTTTGAACTTTACTGAATTCGAAACAATCGTTCAGAATGTACTGTATGTATCAGCGACTCCTTCTGAATATGAACTTAAGAATTCTGCGGAAGCTGTAGAGCAGATCATCCGTCCTACAGGTCTTCTGGATCCTACAGTGGAAGTCCGTCCTGTTCTGAATCAGATAGAAGACATACTGAACGAAATTCATCTGAGACGTGAAAATGATGAAAGAGTTTTAATTACAACACTGACAAAAAAAATGTCCGAAGATCTGACTGATTTTCTGAAGGAAATGGGCATTCGCGTTGCCTATCTTCACAGCGAGATAGAGACAATTGAGAGAGTGGAGATCATAAGGGATCTGAGAAAAGGAATATATGAGGCGGTGGTCGGAATCAATCTGCTCAGAGAAGGACTGGATATTCCTGAAGTGTCTCTTGTGGCAATTCTGGATGCCGACAAGGAAGGGTTCTTAAGAAATTACAAATCTCTGATTCAGACAATCGGGAGAGCGGCAAGGAATTCCAACGGAAAAGCCATACTGTATGCAGAAAAAATAACTCCTTCCATGAAACAGGCAATTGACGAGACTGCCAGAAGAAGAAAGATCCAGGAAGAGCACAACAGGAAATTTGGAATCACTCCACTTACAATCAAGAAGGAAATCAAGGATATCATCTCCAGACAGAACAGCCAGGAACCGGAGACTGCTGAAGAGATTATGCTGAATGAAATTGAAGAGCAGTTTACTCTCAAAAAGTACAAGACAAATGAAAAACTGAAAGAGAAGCTGAAGGAAGAGATGCTGAAGGCAGCAAAAGATCTGGATTTCGAAAGAGCTGCTCTGCTCAGGGACAAAATGATGTCTTTAAAATAAGGCAAGTAATGCAAATGGTGCTTAAACAGATATTTAAATTTCTATCATTTTTAATGATTTAAAATTTTCATATCGTGACCAGAATCAGACGGTTTCTGAGACTTATGGATGCAATTTGACCGTCTGAGAATGGAATAATTTTACCGAGTTTAGCCAGTCCTGCTCTTTCAACTGAATGAAGTCCTGCTGACTCTGCAGCCTTCTGCAGATCAGTCTTTTACGAACAGAACACGGAACCTTCTTGTAATTTTCCCGGAAGGTTCATATTCATTGTAGTCTTCAAATTCCTGAACCCTGAGACCGAAATTCTCGAAATAAAGTATCTCTGATTTTGACAGAGGGAAAGGAGGGTTGTCCGTTTTTTCCGACTCCTCTCTTCCTCTGGCAATCAGAAGCAGATGTCCGCCTTCGGATACAAAACCTGCAATTTTCTCCGCAGCCCTTTGTCTGTCTTCTTCCTCGAAAAAAGTCTGAACCGTATAGGATTCGAAAACAAAATCGTATTCGAGATTCTCCAGATCAAAAAGATCCCTTGCAAAATAAGATACCTTACTGTCAGGAAACTTATTTTTTGCGGCAGAGATTGCAGATTCTGAAATATCAAATGCATCCGTCCTTGCACCGAGACCTGAAAGAAACTCAGCATCCCTGCCGAGTCCGCATCCGACTACAAGGCATGTTTTTTCCTGAAAATTGAATCCTGTCTTTTCTGCCCACTGAACAAGATTCGGATTCGGGAAACCGTCTTCCCAGGGAATCAGTGAAACATCGTTCCCTGCCTTTGAATACAGTTCCTCAAACCAGCCGAATCGGTTTTCAGTTCCCCTGTATTTTTTTTCCAGTTCCGCAGCAGAGAGACCTGCTCCTGTCGGCTCCGGATCGGATATATCCACAGCAATACTTTCAGGAACCTTATCATATACAAGTACCCGGAGATCCCTGACTGCCCAGACCCAGATGCCGATGAAGAGTGCAGAAGCAAGCCAGTTTCCGAACCTCGAACCCGGAATCAGAAAAAAATCCACAACTCCGTGCTGAATGACAGCAAGTCCGTACGCATATCCTATAATGACGGCTTTTTCGGATCTGGAAGAGGCCTTGTTGGATTTGAGCAGAAACAGCGCAAAAACCAAATTGATGAGAAAATGAATATTGGAGGAGAATACCGTTCTTCCAATAAACATCTCTACAGTATTCCTGGGGTCCTTATGTATATACACATAGTTTTCAATCAGTGAAAAACCGAGAGCCGTAAATCCGCCTGCAAGCACAGCATCCTTCGTCCACGTTCTGTCCAGGCGGTTGAAACAGAAAATAAATGAAACAGCAAGAATCAGCAGAATCTTGAATGTCTCCTCCATCATCCCTGCCTGAATGAATGCAATATGGACAGTCTGAGTCAGAAGACTCGTTTTTCTGGGTTTAAAATCCACCTCAGGCCAGAATACAGGATGAAGCCCCATGATAATCTGAGTCGAAAGAATTCCTGCCAGAAGTGCAGTCAGTGAAACGGAAGTCTTTCTGCTGCTCTCCGGCTGAAACATATAGAAAAAAAATCCCCAGGGAAATACAGACAGAACTGCAAGAAGCGCATGAACTGGATCCAGATTTTGAATGAAGAGAAGAAGATTGCCGATCGATTCCACTGGAATTCAGTTTTTTTAATTGCGGACTTTGGTCAAGCATACAAATAAGCATAATTGTATTGCAAAAGAAGCTTTCTCTGAAATATTCAGCTCAATCGGACGTAGGAAGTCTGATATTGGAAATGAGCAGACTTAGAACAGACAGTGATTCAATCAAGCCCCTGTCATCTGCCTGAAAAAGTCTGTAAAAAGGGAGCTGCCGCAAACTTGGAAGCCGCCGCAAACTTGGAAGCCGCTGCAGACACTGAAGCTTCGGCAGTTAATAAAAAAATATATAATGAAGGATACTGACTGAGATGGCCTCAGATGCGAACAGACTGAATCTGAAGACAAAAGCTTATAATAAGACGGAATCTCTGCTGGATGCAGGCAGGAAGAATCTGAATGAAATCCCCAGAGAAGTCTTTGAGCAGAAAAAACTGAAACATCTGATCCTGTGCTATAATCAGATCAGAAATCTTCCGGATACTTTTGACAGACTCCCTCATTTGAAATCACTCGACCTCTGCGGCAATCAGCTTCAAAGTCTTCCTGAAAGTATCCGTAATCTGAAAAAACTGGAAGAACTCAACCTGAGCGGAAACCTGATAGCTGAATTTCCAAAACTGATTCTGGAACTCCCCAATCTGAAAATTCTGAAGCTGAATGATCTGAACCTGGCCTCTGTTCCGAAGGAACTGGGAAAACTGAAACATCTTTCCCGACTGGAGATTTTCAGTCTGCAGAAATTTGATATGAAAAGCCTCATTACTGCATTTGCCCATTCTGAAAAGGAACTCTTTCTGACTCAGGGAGAAGAGATCAATACAAAAGGCAGGAATGCGTTCGTGATTGTTCTTCCCAAGACAATCGATAAGATCCCGAAGGAAATTTATAGGCTGAAGAATCTGATTCATCTGAGTGTCTGCGATTCCGGTCTGAAAACCGTCTCGAAAGAAATCGGGGCACTGAGAAAGATGGAAGGACTTTTTCTTTCAGGAAATCAAATCGTCTCCCTCCCTGCTGAAATCGGGAGACTGAAAAATCTGAAATGCACAGACCTTTCCTTCAATAAATTCAGTGCATTTCCAAAGATTCTGAACGGCCTGAGAAAAATGGAAGAGATCATAATGAATGGAAACTCCATTGAAACAGTTCCTGCAGAGATCGGCGGTTTTTCTGAACTGAAAACCCTAAGTTTTGACGGAAACAGAATCAGAAATGTCCCGCCGGAACTCGGGAAACTTCTCAAGCTGGAGGAACTGTCCTTATCCTTCAATCAGATTGCAGAGGTTCCTGAAGAACTCTCTGCGCTGAAGAATCTGAAAATACTGAATCTGGAAGGAAATAAATTAAAAAATATCCCGATGAAATTCAAAAGCATGAAAAAGATTTTCATCCTGGATCTTGCTGAAAATGATTTCTCGGAATTTCCTGAAGTGATTTCAGAACTGCCGCAGCTTGTGTTTCTGGATCTGGAATACAACAGAATCGGATCACTTCCGGATAAAATCGGCAGACTGAAAAAACTGAAAGTACTCAAACTGGGATACAACCGATTATCCTCAATTCCGGCAGGCATTTCGGGAATGACTGAACTGGAAACTCTCATTCTCAGCAAAAACAGAATACGTGCAGTTCCGCCGGAACTTTCGGGGATGCGGAAACTTTTATACCTCAATCTTGAATACAACAGGATAGAAGAAATTCCTAAAGAAATCTGCAGTATGAATCATCTTCTGGAGCTTTATCTGGAAGGAAATCTTCTGAAAACAGTTCCGAAGGAAATTGAAAATATGACTGGACTTTATGCTCTTGCCATATTCAAAAAGAACCCTCTGGAACATCTTCCTAAGGAATTTTATAATCTGAACATATTTCATGAATTCAACTGGGACAGCACAGGTCAGGAATTTGAACCGTCAAGCAGTCCCTGGGACAGAAAGATAATAGATGATGCTTATAAACGAATCAAAGAGTGCGGAAGAAAAAAAAATTCATCCCTTGTTCTGACGGACAGAAGACTTTTTGCTGTTCCCTCGGAAATCTGTCATATGACTCATCTGAAGGAACTCGATCTCTCAGGAAACTTTCTCAGATTCCTCTGCAGTGATCTGGAAAATCTGGAAAATCTGGAAGTTCTGCGGCTGAATCGGCTGAATTATTTGGGACGCATAAGCTGTGATTTTACGAAATTCAGAAAATTGAAAACTCTTGAACTGATCGGAACCTCAGTATCCGGAAAAGAAAAAGAACGGCTGAAGAACTGGTCTGCAAAAAGCGGCTGCTCTGTAAAATTTAAATAGGACTGTCTATGAAAAATGATCTGCCTGGAGACACAGACTGTAATACAGACATCACCGGTGACGGTGCAGGGAAGTAAAAAAATATATAATGAGGAATACTGACAATGAGCGTGAATGGAAAGAAAACAGAATATAAGGTAAAGACGGTGAAAAAGTCCGGCAGTGCTTCGCTCGATGCGGGTAACAAAGACCTGAGTGAAATTCCGGATGAAATACTGAATCTGAAGCAGCTGACAGGCCTGAATCTCTGCTCAAATCAGTTGAAGGCACTGCCAGAGAACATTGACAGTCTTTCTCTTCTGAGGTCGCTCGATCTCAGCAATAATCAGCTGAACAGTCTTCCGGAAAGTTTCGGCCGGCTGAAAAACCTCGAAGAACTCAATCTGAACGACAATCAGTTCACTGAAATTCCTGAGCAGATCCTGAAACTCTCCAGTCTTAAAACCCTGAGAATCAATTACCAGAACCTGACCTCCGTGCCGAAAGATCTGGGAAAACTGAAAAATCTTTCCCGTCTGGAAATCTTCGGTCAGAACAATTTTGATCTGAAGAGCATCTGCACTGCGTTTGCCGGTTCAGACAGGAGAATATTCATAAGTCCAAGCGATATTATTGAATACGGAAAAAATAATTTAATTATTATCATACCTTATAAAATAGAAAGTATTCCGAAAGAGATATCTCTTTTGAAAAATCTGATCTATCTGAATCTCAGCGACTGTCATCTGAAAACTGTACCCCGGGAGATCGGTCAGCTGGAAAATCTGGAATTCCTTTTTCTTTCCTCAAACGAAATCAGTTCTCTGCCGGCCGAAATCGGAAATCTGAAAAATCTGAAACAGCTGAATTTATCCTTCAATAAGATCAGAAAAATTTCCGGAACAGTCGGAAGACTGGAAAAACTGACTGAATTCAGACTTGTCGAAAATCAGCTGGAGACAATTCCCTCTGAGCTTGGAAACCTTTCCGAACTTAAGACGATTCTGCTCAACAGAAATAAAATAGATCAAATTCCTCCTGAACTTGGAAAGCTTTCCGGCCTGGAAGAACTGTCTCTCTCAGAGAATCTGATATCTGATCTTCCTAAGGAACTTTCTCAGCTTAAATCACTGAGAGTTCTTCAGGCAGGCAGGAATAAATTAAAAAATATCCCGAAAGAATTCAGCAGTCTCAAAAAACTTTCCATTCTGGATCTTTCTGAAAACAGCTTCTCTGAAATACCGACTGCGATTGCCGAACTGACTCAGCTAGGCATTCTGGAATTGAAAAAAAACAGAATAAAGACCGTTCCGGCAGAAATCAGCAGACTGAAGCATCTGACATCCCTTGATCTGGGAGAAAACAGTTTATCATCATTTCCGAAAGAGCTTTCCGCCGTCACTGAACTGGAAATTCTCAGTCTGAACGGAAATAAAATCTCATCTGTTCCTCCTGAAATTTCAAACCTCAGCAAACTCTGGTACCTGGATCTGAATGACAACAGGCTGGAAGAGATTCCGAAAGAAATCTGCAGTATGAAAAAACTTGGAACTCTTCTTCTGGAAGGAAATCTATTGAAAACTGTTCCTAAGGAAATTGAAAATCTGACTTCGCTCGGCACCTTTTCTATTTTCAAAGGAAACCCTCTGGAGCATATTCCTAAAGAGTTTTATAATCTGAACATATTTGACGAGTTCAACTGGGAGAGAGCCGGTCAGGAATTTGAACCTTCGAGCACTCCCTGGGACAGAAAGATAATAGACGAAGCATACGGACTGATAAAGGAATGCAGCAGGAAGAAAAATACATCTCTTTCCGTTACAGACAAAAGACTTTTTGCTGTTCCCTCTGAGATCTGTCAGATGACGCATCTGAAGGAACTGGATCTCTCAGGGAATTCTCTCAGATTCCTCTGCAGTGGTCTGGAGAATCTGGAGAACCTGGAAAATCTCAAACTGAACCGTCTCAGCTCTCTCTATTATATCAGATGCGATTTTACAAAATTCAGAAAATTGAAGACTCTGGAACTGATCGGAACTGCAGTTTCCCGAAAAGAAAGAGAACGGCTGAAAGAGTGGTCTGCAAAAAGCGGATGCTCTGTAAAATTTAAATAGGATTGTATATGAAAAATGATGAAAAACTGTATATCGCAAACCATGTCTGCTATGAAGGGCTCGACGAACTGCAGAGACTGTATCTGGCAGCGAAACTGAACTGTCACACTGCACTCGACGGTCCGCCCGGTGTAGGAAAAACACAGAGCATTGTGGAAATTGCCAGAATTCTGAATCTGAAACTGCACACAAAAAACTGTTCTACCAGAACAACAGAATCTCAGATCATCTCCTTCCCTACCCTTTCGGTAAAAGACGGAGCCAGCGTGACAACGTACACCAGCGGTCCACTTCTGCGTGCGATGATGGAACCTGGAATATTCTACGGAGATGAATTCAATCTTCTGAAAGAAGATGTGCAGAAAAGACTGAACAGTGCTTTTGACGACAGAGCACAGATTGACAGAATGGACGGAATGGTCATCAGTGCAAAGCCGGGATTCTGGGGAGTCATTTCGTACAACCCGACTCAGAGCATAGCTTCCCGGGATCTGGAAGACTCGGTTGCAGACAGATTCATTCATTTTCATTATCATAAATGGGACCCGGACTTCAATGCCTACATATCGACACTGAAGGCATACAGCTCCTTGAAAAAGGCAGGCAGGCTTCCTTCCGAAAAAGACTTCGGAATAGAACTTCAGACAAGAGCATTTTATAATGATAAATTTTATGTTCTTAATGCAAATAAGGACAAATCTGTCTGGAGAAATTTCTTCACAGGAACAGAAGAAAATGTGAACCCTGAAATAATCTACAAGGTATATGACAGATCCAGCATATATAAAAAAATTGCGGCTGAGGCGGACAGACAGAAACTGCTGACTGAACTGAACACTCAGGCTTATTCAGAAAAAGAATTTGCAAGAGTTCTGTCCAGATTTACCGAACTGATCACTTCGCTGAACGAAACAGGAAGCTCCTCCATTCTGAAAAAAATCGGACTCTCGGATCTGCATGAAAAAGAAGATCTGGAACTTCTGGCAGTTCATCCGGCTTCGACAAGAATTGAATCTGCTGCACTCAAGCACTATCTGTATCTTCTGGACAGAGGAATGGGCAGATATCTTGCACAGTCCTATGCAGTCAGGCTTGTCATCGATCAGATCTGCTACGGACAGTACAGGGACAAAAAACTGAGAGACAATACAGCGTATTCTCTGATCAATCTGATTGCCAGATCATTTCGGCTGTTTGCAGACAATGCAAAATACAATACAAGACTGATTACGGAAAACCTTTTCCAGAACTGAAATGGCATCCAGGGAATTTTTAGATAGGCTTCCGGAAGAGCTGAAACAGTGGATCAAGGAGGAATTCAGAGGCTTAAGTCCGCAGAAGGATGCTCTGTACAATGCGGCCGAAGCAGTGTTCGGAAAGGAAAATTCTGAATTCTTCATTGAGCTTCTGGAAAATGAGAATTTCAAGTTCTTTCTGAAACTGAGAAGAACAGTTTCTCCGATGAGAATTGAAGGACAGTTCGAGAGACTGTTCGACAGAGTGATGATGGAAATCCCTGTTCCGACGGTCGCAGTGACGGCAGCAGGAATGGCAGATCCTGACTATATAAAAACGGAAAGGTATTTTTTTTCCAAGAAATCCGATCATACTGTCCTCATTGAATTTGAAAAAAACTTCAGAAGGGTAATGGAACAGAACGCCGGCCTGAAGCATTATTTTCTGAAACTGGCTGCTGAAAGAGACTTTCTGGACATCATGGAAATGAGAGATGATGTAAGTATTTTTCTGTTTGAAAAAATTACAGATTATCTTCTCGGAACGAAACATCTGAATACAGTCATTCAGCTTTGCAGGGATATACTCAGGCCCTCAATCCAGAGATTCGGAAAAATTGCAGTCTCAGAAGGACTATGGAAATCCTACTATTCCGGTTTCATAGGACTGTATTCCAGACCGAACGAAGCGGAATCCTATATCAGATCTCTCGATATATATTCGATGAGATACAAGCCGGGAAAGCTTAAGCCAGTATCCGACAAGAATATGCTTGCAGAAACAGAAGGACTGAAGCCTTTTTTTCTGCTTCTGAAAACAGAGGAACATTTCACTCAATGGGCGCTTTTTCTGAAAAACTATGGAAACAGAAAGGACAGTTTTGAACTGTTCGTATGGACTGAGGTATTCAATGTTCCTCTTCTGAAAATTCTTCCTGCAATGGAAATACTGAATTCCAGCGCATTTGAAAGACTTCAGAGTTTTTACTTCAAAGACCCTGCAGTTCTCCGCTTCCTGATTCGGAGCATTATGACATCTCTGCATGAACTGAAAATGAGAAATCTGAACCCATCCTCCTATAAATTCATTCTGAAACTTTTCCTGAACCTGAAAATCGATTCCGAATTTCTGAGAAGAAGGGCTTTTTTCTTTCATCTTCTACGAGAATACTCTTCCTCCAGATATATGGAACTGGAAATGATACGGTATATATTTTTTGAATATATTTTCATTGCGACAAAGACTGTGACAGACTATAAGTACGGAATGACCAGATTCTGTGATGACAGTCACCGGGTCTTCTGTGAATGGGTCGATGGAGCCTATATGGAAGCACTGAGACTTGATCCGAAAGAAAGAGTAGGATTTTTCAAGCCGGTATTCGACTATTTCCGTGCAGTCATCTGGACAGAACATACTCAGAAATTCGGCAAATACAAATACAGATTTGAACAGTTTCAGTCTGCGGTCATATCTGCAAACCTGGAAGATGCTGCAGTGGATGAACTGAAAAAGGTGGAGACGGAAGAGTTTCCTGCCTACCATGAAAGTTTTTTTAATGTTTTTTATACCAAACCGGAAAGAATAAATGAGGCAGTTTCCTCAGACTACTGGTACAGGCTTTCACTCGATCAGGCCAGACCTCATATACAGAGTATTCTTCTGAATCTGATCGGCACAATAAATCTGATGCCCGGGCAGTCAGGAGCATACACTGACGGTTCATCTGTATACCTTCCGGAATACCAGAACTCCTTCAAAGATCCTCATGATCCGATAGAAGACAACAGAAATCTTACACTGTACATTGGATTCGCTCTGCATGAATGCGGTCATATCATTGCAGGAACATTCCGGTTCAATCTGGAATACTATCTCAGAACTCTGGAAAAGCCTTTTCTGTTCAAGATGATTATGAACATATTTGAGGATCACAGAATAGAGGCATTCCTGATCAGGATGAAAATCCATGCTCAGTCCAAAGAGATACTGAAGAATCTGAATGAGTTTCTGTCTGTCAGAAACTGGAAAAATGAAATGCCGGTATTCATGAGATTCCTTCTTTTCTGTTTCGACCGTGCAAACGGATATGAAGAGATTCTGAAAAATTTTTCAGACTATGAGGAAAAGCTTAAAAGCATTCTTTCTCTGACAGTCAATACAGGCCGATTCAGCAGTCTGAAGAGCCTGATGGATTACATTTCCGACCGACTGAAAGGGATGGAGATCGGAAATCCTATGGCTGCTTATGAACTCAGCAGAGAAGTATATGAAATACTCAAACACTGGCCTATGCAGGAAGAGGATGAAGAAGAACAGAGACCTGCAAAAGGAATGCACAGGATGGCTGGCGGAGAGGAAGGATCAGATGCTCCTGCTCCTCTGACAGTTCTGAATGAGGAAGAACTCAGAGAACTGTATAGACAGTATAATGATAATCCCAGGCAGTTTGTACAGGATTATAATCTGCCGTATATTCCTGAAATACATTCCGGCGGAAAGAACGGGAAGGAATCCGCAGAAGCTTCTCCCTCTTCGGAATGGATCACTGAAGAAGAGCCGATCACAAATTACGATGAATCAGGAACAATTGATTTCAGCCACAGAACGAAGGCGGACGATCTTTCTGCAGAAGACAGACTGATTCAGACAGAGGAAAGAAAAGGAAAATCTGTCAAAAAAAGAAAAAAGAAAACTGGCGCAAAGAAAGTCTATTCCATTGATCCGAATACAAAATCCAGAACCCGACTGTCCGAAATCAAGGAACATATGGTGACTAAGACAGATATGAAGTTTCTGAAAAAAATCAGAAGATGGGATTTTGTGCGCCATAGAATTATGGAAGAAATTTCCAGACTGGAACTCCGCTCAAAGGAAGATCATGATATTTCTGCAGTGGAAGGAGAAATCAATATGGAGCTTCTTCTCGAAATCATCAGCGGAAAAGACAAGGTGGGAGTTTTCGAATTTCTCGACATCTATACGGAGACCAAAAAGAGCCTGGACGTCATCATAGGAATAGATGCAAGCGGCTCAACTGCATCAGATGCAAGCGAAGGATACACTGTGATAGAAGTGGAAAAAGCATTCGCAGTCATATTCGGAGAAGCACTTTCTGCATTCACTGAAAATGTAAAATGTCTTGCGTTTGATTCACTCACATCCACTACAGTGTACAGGGCAGCCACGCTCAAGAATATCAGTTCAGTCCAGCCGGGAAACGGAAACAGAGACGGCGATTTCATCCGATTTGTCTCCGATGAACTGAAGACAGGGACATCCGAACTGAAATACTTCTTCTTCCTCTCCGACGGACAGCCCAACTCGGACAATTACAGCGGAAAGGAAGCAATGGACGACACACTGATTGCACTGCGTGAAGCCAGAAAGTCTGGGATACGTATTATCTATTTTAATATAGACAGTGAAAAAAGAGAATACTTCGATCAGTTCGCAAAGGAAACCACATTCGCACAGCATTTCAAAAATCCGACTGACCTGATCCCTGTCATTCCTGAACTGATCCGGTCAATGGCAAAGGCAGTTGGATAGAAATACTTGGACAATATTCGACTGTCCATACATATCCCCTGAAAGGACTCCCTTCCCTAGGCTTTTGACAGATGAATGAAGTCTATTCCTTATCAATTCTCTTCTTCCATCCGTCATGATTGCGGCTATTATGCCAGACGGCGATTACAGATATGAACGCTTCTTTTATGAGATAAAAAATATAGAAGGGAAATTCAGGAACGGGAGCTTTTCTTACTCCAAGTGAATCTTCTGCTTCGGGTTCAAATTTGTAGTTTTCTCCCAATTCGAGCCTCCATTCTGCGGATAATTTCTGTTTTCGTATATCCCGGATGAGGATTATCCTTAATCCTATTCAGTCTTTTTTGAAGCTCTTTTTTTTGCTCATCCGTGATAGGAAAATCTTCCTCGAGAGGAGTCCTCATCCACAACCAGCACAACCTTATAACGTCCCGGTTTCAGTTCCTGAGAAATAGGCAGTAAAAAATCTCCCGTTTCAGTTACATCCATTATCGTTTCAATTGCTTTCATTCGGGGACTCCTTTCGGAGTGGTTCATTTATCAGTTAAAAATCGGAAAAAATTTCAGCAAGAAGAAAATCAGGAGGCCAGATGACGGTTAGTTATCAAAAATGTTTAAGAACTTTTGCAGACTGCTGTTATGCTTCTGTGCCTCTTCCAAATTGATCCTATCTTTAAAGTGTTCTGCGAGGCTTGTTTCATTCTTAAAGCCTTTTCCTGCTTTCTGAAATATATGAATAAGTTTTTCCTTTGGACTTTCTATATTCTGAGTATCATTTGAATTCTTATAGTTACCATCTATATTTTTCATTTCTTCATGATCGGCCAAAAACCAAGCCTCCACTTCCTGAATCGCTTCATGAAAAATTTCAGATTCGTTTTCCTTAGGTTTATCTGAATTCTTCATTGGACTGCTGTCTCTGTCATAAAGAAGAATTGTGAGATGATACTGTGTTCCCTGAAGCTTCAGAAATTTTTTATAGTTCTGCAGAATATTTCCTTTCCCTTTCAGATTCTTTGTTTCCACTGAATAGTTTTTCTCAGAAAAAAAATCACGAAAGCTTTTTCCATTCAGCAATATATCTTCAGATCGGCCTTCTACGTAAATAATTGCTTTTCTAGCCATAAACTACACCGCCTTCCAATTCATTGAACAGCCAAGCCTGATCCAGACTGAACTCCTTCAAAAAGGCTTCCAGCTGTTTTGATGAATTGCATCGTTTGATTCTGGATCCATTCTCATCTTTGTCCATAAGCAGAAGATCTTCCGGTTTCAGCAGAGAGACTAGATCAGCAGAATGAGAAGTTATAATTACCTGGTATTTTACAGTCAAGAGTTTTGCAATTTCAACGATTTCAGATAACAGCTGCGGATGCAGACATTTCTCTGGTTCCTCTATAATTAAAAGCCCTTTATTGTTTTCATCCAAGTCTGAATATTGCAGTACAACCAATGCAGCAATGATTGCAATAAAATAATCCGTACCGTCGGACAGTTCGTTCATGGAATAAGTGTGCCCATCCTGTTCCTCGACCGCGAAAAATACGGCATTTTTAGTCCCAAGTCTTTCTGTTTTGACTTCCTTAAAACTTGGGATATTTCTTCTGAGAATCTCATTGATTGAATCAATAATCTGCGGATTATATTTTTTATAATATTCAAGGACACCAGCTAAATTGCTGCCAGTCGGATTTACAAGTTTCTGATTTTTCCATGTAGAAGCTCTGATTATTTCTATTGAATCCAGTTTGTATAATACCGTATTCTGAATTCCTGCAATCAATGCAACAGGAAGATTGGAATTTGTCTTATTGATCAGAGTTGAAAAGTCCATCTGCTGAGACAGATTAATTTGAGAGAATACTGCTTTTCCAGAGGAATCAAAATTCAGGATTTTCGCGTTTCTCTTTTCTCTCGAGAGAATTTGAGATATCTTAATATCAGTATTTAACTTAGCGATATACTCTTCTTTAATGATACCTTCTTCAGATGAACATTCCAGTGAATAATTATAATCATTCAGTGTCAGCTCAAGTTCACCTTTGGCATTGCTGTATTTGAAGGAATTCTTCATTTGACATTCAAGATATAAATTTTCTTTAGGATCAGAATTCTTTCTGAAAGAAGTTTCCATAAAATCTGAGTAGGAATCTTCTGAATGAAAGACCCCTTCCAGAGCAAAAGTCTTTAAGACCAAAATGGCTTTGATCAAATTTGACTTTCCGCTTGCATTCGCGCCCAAAATTACATTAAAATCTTCAAAGTGGACAACTGTATCCCTGAAGCTGAGAAAATTTTTAAGATGAAGTTTGGTGATCATAGTTTCTCCTCGGATTATTTAACTCTAGAACATTCATTCACTTATCAGCTGATTACAGCTTTTCCGTCAAATTTTATATTTGAGAGAATGACAACTTCTCCCTTTTCTGTATGTGAGACATCCACAATAATCTCGGAAAACAGTCCATTCTCATTCTGGAATACAGTGACTTTTGGGGAACTGCCTAAAAAATGCACCTTCCCGGGAACGGTAATGCTCCAGTCACCACTGTCTGTTTTGCTCCAGAAATCTTTTGTAAATAATTGAATATAATTATTGGGAATGAAGATGGAAATCGCAGAGCCGACTGTCCCCAGAAAAAGACAAACTAAATTTAGTATAGATTTGTTATCCTTCCAGTCTGTATTTGGAAGGGATAGAACAAATGATGAAACCAGAAAAAGAACTGATACGCACAAAAAGACTTTCCTCTTCATCTCACCCTTCCCATACACTGTCTATGACCCGTTTAATTTTTTCTTCATAGGTTTTCATTAAATCTCTGCATCCATCCACAGACTTTCTTTCTGCTTCAATCTTAGCCACAATTCTCTCCTGCACCTCAATCGGCGGAAGAGGGATTTGGATTTCTTCCAAATTGCCTTTGGTGATATGAACTAAACCTACTCCACCGTGAAGATTCTCTTCTATTTCACCGACTGCTCTATTCAATGCGATATACAGATATTCTTTAATGCATTTGGATAAAAATTCTACTCTAAAAATATGCTGATTTAGAACTCCCTTATCTTTTTTCCAAATATGTGCTCCAAAAGAAGTACCTCTGGATCCAGACCAAGAAAACAGCAGGTCACCATTGTTGACATAGTATTTCTCTTCAACAATCCTTGAGGTGTAATTGAATTCTGCCTTTTCATTATTTAAGTTTTGTATCCTGATAATCGGCAGTCCGCCACTCTCCTTTTTCTCCCAATCTTCCGGCTTAAATGCTTTTCCATTTATAAACTTACACACATCACCCAGCTTTACCATCGGCCAACCGGAAGCATCGGGTCGCACGGAGGACACTGAGTTCACGGAGGTTTTTCTTTTCTCCGTGTGCTCGGTGCTCTCTGTGTGATACCTTTTCAGTTCCTCATCCAGATATCCCTG
>DAORDI010000001.1:1725-64092 GCA_035345895.1 Leptospiraceae bacterium | reverse complement strand
ACAGAAACTGCTCCACTGCTTTTCCAAGCATAGGCCCTCTCCATACAACAGGCTGATTCTCATCCACTAAAAATCCGAAAGAAATGATTTTGATTCCGAATTTCTCAACGGGATATATTTTATCCTCTTCTGTCTGAAGAGCCACCCTTCCGCTGAATCCTGTCATTTTGCCTATGGACGGTCCGTAGATGTCTGCATCCATTACTCCGACTTTCAGTCCCTGTGAGGCAAGATATGCGGCAAGATTGATCGTTACAGTGGATTTTCCTACACCGCCCTTACCGGATCCGACTGCAATGATTTTCTTTACCCCTGGAACCTTGTTCGAGTCATCCAGTGAAAACCCCGGATCCACTTCAAATTTGATTTTGAGCTTTCCTGTGATCTGTTTTGAAATCAGCTGTCTGATCTGTGCTTCCAGTCCAATCTGAAGCTTCCTGTCTGAATTTGGAACCTTGAGTCTGATAATGGATTCTTCGGGCAGAACATCTACACCGAGGAGCATTCCAATGGAAATGATATCTTTTTTCACATCCGGATGCTTGATTTTATAAAGCTCTTTTTTTATCTGTTCACTGTTCATTATTTTTTCCTTAAGGACACAATCAGTCCTGATTTTCCCCTCTCATACTCTGCTGCATTGTTACGCCCAGGGATAAAAAGTATGCCGTATGAGTGAAATAGTCCATCATTCGGGATCTGGAATCCTCGTCGATTTCCTTGACTTCCTCAAGTGAAGCTTTCATATGATGAAGCCATCTGACTGCAGCTTTCTCTCCCATATTGAACGGCATATGTCTTCCGATCAATGCAGGATGTCCTTTTCTTTTGGAAAAATAAGCCGGTCCGCCCATTCTCTGCATAAAAAACTCCACTTGATTCTGTATTGCTTCTTCCATACTTCTGTTCTTGAAAATATTCTTGAACCATTTCTCTTCTTCATCATTGTAAACTTTTGCGTAAAAGGTTCTGCTCAGTTTCCAGAAAGTCTCTTCACCCAGTCTGTTATACAGATTGACCTCATCAATTCTCATTGCTCTCTCAATAGAGAGTCCGGTTTTCTGTTCTACAAGTGCATCGAGTTCGCGCATGAATTCACGTTTTTTTCAGTATGCCTTTAGGTCAATTTGTTATCAGGTGACCGTTTCTTATTCCGAGAACATAATACATCTCAAACTCGGATTCTTTCGTTTTTATTCGGCCTCTGTGTTCAAACAGAAACTTGTTTTCTGTCAGTTTTTTGACAGCTTCCGAAACATTTATCCTGCCTGCGGTTCCTGAGGACTCCATTCTGCTGGCAATGTTGACAGTGCTTCCCCAGATGTCATAGGAAAACTTTGTACTTCCGATAATTCCTGCCACAAGCGGTCCGGAATGAATTCCGATTCGGATTTCCCAGAATTTTCTTCCGGATCTTTCCCTTTCTGTTTTCATTTCCTTCATAAATCTTTGGATTTCCAAAGCCGCATACACTGCATCTTCTGAATGGGTGCTGTTTTCAATTGGAACACCGCCCACACACATATAGGAGTCGCCGATTGTCTTAAGTTTTTCCAAATTGTATTTTTTGCAGACCTGATCGAAGAAGGAGAAGCATATATCGAGTTCTGCAATCAGTTCTGCAGGATTCATTTTTTCAGCGATGGAAGTAAAGCCTACAAAATCAGTGAAAAGCACAGAGGCAGATTCAAATTCCGTAGGAGATGCTTTTCCGAAACTCTTCAGTTCTTCTGATACACTGACAGGAAGAATATTTTGAAGAAGTTTTTCATTTTCTTTCTGTTCTTTTTCTACAATATCCAGAAGTCTCTGATTTTCTTTTGTGATAACCGAGATTGCATTATACAGGAAATACTGTCCGACTGAAAAAAAGAACAGGGCCATAATAAAACTCATCCAGGTAATTCTGTCCGCACCGGGATTCAGAATGTTTATCGGGGGAGCCAGACCGGTCAGGACAGCAATACAGATGAATGAATAGACAATTACCGATGATATCATAATGAAAAGAGGCTGGTTTGTATCTGACGAATAAAATGCACTGATGGCACCCATGATAATATATCCCATAATAGCCCATGAATTTACATTGCCTGTGATATAGATTAGAATTCCTCCGGATAGAATATCCATAAAAGCAGGTATATAGGGCAGAAATTTATATCTGCTGTAATTAAAATAAAACTTTCTTTCTGCACCCATCCAGATTACCGAAAAAATGAGGGTCAGCAGAGCGGGGGCATAGAAAAAATTCAGCTGATCCGATGAAATGAAATAGAAAATGCACCCGTTAATAAGTGCCCGTCCCAGGTTCGGATAAACAGATTTCTTTTTCTGTGAAAGCTTTTTTTCCTCATTCAGGTCTAGCATAGGGTCTCTTTTCCGGCTTATTGCGAAACAGTCTCGAAATCTCTCTTCGGTAAAAACTCATTGATGGAATTTTTCGGGCATAACTGTGAATTTGAATCACTGTTTCATCAAAATGAGACAGCGATTTTATTTACTCAATCTTTTTTTATTTTAAACTGTGATTATATTAAAAGAAATGTATATTATGCATATCGGTACGGAAAATGCAGCTGTATGGTTGAATGGTACAGTCATTTCAGGGTATATTACTGATGAATTTTGATATTCGCACTGCAGTACTCCTGATATTTCTGGGTTCTCTGATTACAAATATCGGACTGCTGGCTCTGTCTGCATCTTACAAGAGGGAACTGAATGTCCGAAAATGGGGATTTGGATCAGCTCTGGCAACCTTTGGCTGGCTCTTTCTTTCCATTCTGCGCGGTGCAATCCCTGATCCTGTTTCCATTATACTTGGAAATACACTCATTCTGTCTGCAATAACGTACTGGCTCTATGTTCTATGCGATTTCCTTGGGCATAAGATCCGCTCAGCGTGGCTGGTCGCACTGATCGTTTTCTATATCGCTTATCTTTCCTTTTTTACTTTCATTATTCCGAATATTTCATATCGGATCATATTTGCTTCCTTGATGACGGGAGTCATAATGATGCTCAGCAGTCTTTTGATTTTTTTTCATGCAGAAAAAAGACAGTACAGTCATATATTTACAGGAACAGTCTATTTTATCTGTGCACTGATCTTATTTGTACGGTTTATCTACTTTTCACTGAATATCGTTCCGGCCAATCACTCCATTTTTACATCCAGCATTATTGAGACTGTTTCTTATATTGTGTTTTTTCTGACAGTGCTTGGGCTTCCTTTCGGATTTATACTGATGTCAAATGACAGATATCTCCTGGCAATATCGCGTGCAGAAGAAAAGATCCGCAGATTTTCTGCAGGAGTTGAGCAGAGTCCGGTATCCATTGTATTTACCGATCCTGAAGGAATTGTAGAATATGTGAATCCTGTCTTCACTGAGATAACAGGTTACTCTTTCAGTGAAGTTTTAGGTCAGAATCCGCGCATTCTGAAATCAGGTTACACCAGTCAGGAAGAATACAGACAGATGTGGGATACAATCACTTCAGGGGGAAGCTGGAAAGGAGTCTTTAAAAACCGGAAAAAGAATGGAGAGTTTTACTGGGAATCCGTAAGTATTGCTCCGATCAAGGATGAGAATGGAACAATTGTAAATTTTATCGGCATCAAGGACAATATTACAGAAGAAAGAGAGATCAGGGAAAAGCTTGTAGAGAGCGAAAAAAAACTGAGAACTCTTTTTAATTCCCTTGAAGTAGGCATAACGATCACAGACAAAGAAGGCAATATTATTGACTGCAATCCTGCATCCGAAAAAATATTGGGCATTTCCAGGGAAGAGCATATTACCAGAAATTATGCAGGAAAGGAATGGAAGATTCTGAGAACAGACTTTTCCTTAATGCCTTCGGAGGAGTATGCAAGCGTAAGAGCAATGAAGGAGAACAGGCTTGTTGCCAATGTGGAAATGGGAATAGTGAAGTCCAATGAGACTGTGAGCTGGATAAACGTGACCGCAATTCCTCTGAATATGCCAAACTATGGTGTTGTGATTACATATACAGATATTACTGAGGTTAAACAAAAGGAAGATGCTCTGCAGAGAGCACTCAACTTATTTAAGTCTGCAGAAATACAGAATCGTCTGATCCTGAAAAATGCCGGGGAGGGAATATTCGGTCTGGATGAAAATGGAAAAACTGTTTTCTGCAATGATGCCTGCTGCAGTATGCTCGGTTATACAGCGGAAGAGCTGATTGGAAAAGAAATTCATTCACTGATTCATCACAGTTATCCAGACGGAAGTCCGTATCCCTCGCAAAAATGCCCTATGTTTGACTGCGTTACGCAGGGAAAACAAAGCAGGCATTCAGACGATTTTCTCTGGAAAAAGGAAGGTGTCTGCTTTCCGGTGGAGTATATTACAACACCTATATACAATAATGATAAAATAATTGGGGCTGTAGTCATCTTCAGTGATATTACGGAAAGAAAGAAGTATGAGGAAGATCTGAAGAAAGCGAAAGATGAAGCAGAAAAAGCCAACAGACTGAAAAGTGAGTTTCTGGCAAATATGAGCCATGAAATAAGAACGCCTATGAATACTGTGATTGGATTCGCGGAAATTGTCAGGGAAAAAACATCCAATAATCCGGAAATTCAGGACTATATGGAAGGCATTCAAAAGAGCGGAAAGACTCTGATCAGTCTAATCAATAATATATTAGATTTATCTAAAATAGAATCGGGACTGATGGAAATCAGCAAAGGTCCAGTCAATCTGAAATCTGCTGTAAGTGATACAGTTCAGATGTTCAGCCTTCAGGCAAAGGAAAAAGGCATTCATCTTTATCAGAAACTGGACAGAGACCTTCCGGACGGTTTTTATCTGGATCAGACAAGAATGAGACAGATTCTGCTGAATCTGACTGGCAATGCAATCAAGTTTACTGATAAAGGGGAAGTTTGCATCTCCGTATCGGCTGAGCAGTCTCTGGAAGATAAGAATGAATATACTCTGAAAATGGAAGTGACGGATACAGGTTCTGGAATTGCGGAAACGGAAATAGACCGAATATTTCATCCGTTCATTCAGCAGAAAGGTCAGGATATGAGCAGATACGGCGGTTCTGGATTGGGCCTTTCCATTACAAAAAAGCTTACAGAACTTATGGGAGGCTCTCTTTTTGTGGAGAGTGTCATGGGGCAGGGTTCCAATTTCACTGTCATCCTGAAAAAAGTCAGAACGGCTGAGCTGGTTAATATCAGATCAAATAATCAATTCTTTGATATTAATCATATCCCATCATTGAACGGAAGAATACTTCTCGTCGAGGATGTGGCAAGCAACAGAAAGGTAGTCAACGGACTTCTTAGAAAGACAGGCATTCAGATACTGGAAGCGGAAAACGGACGGAAGGCAGTCGAGATTCTGGAAAAAGAAAAGGTTGATCTGATTCTTATGGATATGCATATGCCGGAAATGGGAGGGCAGGAAGCATCAATCGTAATCAAAAGCAGACCGGAATGGTCTGCTATTCCTATCATCATACTGACCGCAGACGCGATGAGTGATAATATCGAAAGCTTTAAGGAGTTTTCAGAAGGTTATCTGACTAAGCCTGTTACAAAAGAAGATCTCATTTTCACATTGGCCAAGTTTTTGGGTGAATAAAAAAACTATGTTCTGCAAGTTAAGACTAGTCAGCTTTAATGCAAAATAGATTATTATATACTATTCTATTAAAATCAGTTCAAAGCCCTTCCGTCAGTGCCTTTAGGTATTTTTTTCACTTCTATGCTTTCCTCATCATGCTCAATTACAATGATAATCAAAATCCCAGAGTTCAGATTTAATGATTTCCATAATTCAATATATGGTTCAATTTCATCGAAATTGCCGATCCGATCAGTCAAATACCGATAAAGTTCTCTTGAAGGCAATACTAATACACCCGCACTTAGAATATTTTTAACAAGCCCAAGCGCCATCTTATTCAAGGCTCTATGTGTCGACGAGATATTTCCGGTTTCCCATTCGATTGCGATTTTCTTTCCTTTATAATCCAGCAATAAATCCAAATTCCCCGGTTTTTTTCTCGAAGCGATGTCTAAAGGTCTTTCAGATTCCCAGCCCTTTGTTACTAATCTTTTCACAAAAGTATCCTTTATTGGTTTAACACCATTGCCCATACCTCTCTTCTTTCCGCTTTCAGGATAGATTGTGAATTTTCCTGATCCATGAGGCCAGTCAACTTCTTTAACTTCTTTTATTATCTCGTTTTTTATAAATTCCCAGTCTTCAGATTCTGCAAATTCGCCTTTTTCAATTAAAACTTCAAGGTGTATCACTTTCATTTTAATTCAGCCTTCAATGAAATCGAAATTCTTATGAGGAATTACATCATCACTTTCAATCCTGTCTTTTATGTCATCGCAGTAATCAATTTCTATTCCAATCCAGTTTCTATTCTTGTTTTCACAGGAAATAAAAGTCGTTCCGCTCCCTCCAAACGGATCGAGTACAATATCACCAGGCAGAGTGCTCATCTCGACAATTCTGTCTGTAATCTTTGTGGAAAGAGCGTTTGCATTACGATTTTTAGATTTAAATTTTCGATGACGTACCGGAGGGATATCAGTCCATACATCTTTAAGATTTACGCCGTTCGGATTCATCGCCTTTCTGTGACCGCCATAATCTTTTATTTCACCGCCGCAATGCCTGCACTTTTCGATGGGTGTTCTTATTTTTCTGAATACATTAGGCTTTCCTTTTGAATAATAAAGCAAGCTGTAATGACTTGGATATAATCTTCCTTGAATTGGCAGAACCATATTCAGTTCAATAGCTATCCAATGTCGGAAATCCATTCCAAGTTCCAGTAAATAATTTCCAAATATGATATTCCATTTCGGAAGATTGTATAAGAAAATAGATCCACCTGGTTTTAAGACTCTTACACACTCCCGTATCCATTGTTTCGACCAATCAATGTAGTCATAGTCTGGCCTGCTGTCATTTGTTCCTTTCCTGTATATTTTCCCAATGTTAAATGGAGGATCAGCAAAAACAGTATCTACCGAATTTTCGCGGATTTTTGGTAGAATCTTCATACAATCCTGATCAAATAATATACCTCGGTCCGATTCATAGTAAGGCTCAATGCTCTCACAGAATATTCCTGACCAGTTAATTTTTTTGACAGGATAAACTAGTTTCAGCTGTTTTAGAGAAGACATAGTGTCAGTATTCAGTTTTTTAGTATATACTCAAGAGATTTTTCGGACAAGTCCGTTCGAATATTCTTGACAACTCTAATATTATATATTTCTTAAACGTTATGCAGTCGATACCTCAAAAACCTTCCTCAGCATTCATAGCCATTTCCTGGCTGTCACTTTTCGTCGGTATGATTACGTTTATCATTGGAATATGGAGTACCAAAATGATGCTCAATGAAAAAGGTTTCTATCTTACTGTCCTTTTATATGGATTATTTTCTTCAGTGTCCCTGCAGAAGACTGTAAGAGATCAGCTTGAAGGACTTTTTGTCACTGGGATTTATGTCGGTCTATGCTGGTTTTCAGTAGGTGCTTCTCTGCTTCTTCTTTTGATCGGACTTTGGAATGCAGAACTTGCCTTAAGTGAAAAAGGCTTTTTAGGAATTTCTTATGTCCTGAGTCTGTATGCTGCAGTGGCAGTGCAGAAAAATGTCCGTGATTCCAGACTAGCTGATATGCAAGCTGGTAAATTCTCTGACAAAGAATAATCGGGAAGGCTGCATTATTCCATACTGAGGAAAAAATACAGCCCATCCACTGCCTTCTTCATTCTGGAAAAATCCAGAGTGTCAACAGTGTCTGTCTGTTCGTGATAATTCGGATTTCTAAGGAAAGAGGTATCAGTAATCATAATGGCCGGATAATTAAATTTCCAGTAGTTTAAATGATCAGAAAAATCGGTTCCGGAAATATTCAAATCAGTTGAAAGATATTCAAAAGGAAGATCTGTGTATTTTTCATAAGCTTTTAATATCTTTTTGAGCCAGACTTTCTCCTTTCCTCTTCCTGTTCCAGCCAGAAAATTTCCTTTTGAAGGATAGAACGGTTTCATCAGAAAAGAAGGATATTCCTGAGAGTTCTCCTGATCGGAATAATAACCGATCATTTCCAGGGATATCATCAGATCAATTTTTCTTCCGGACTGAAAAAGGGACCGGGCGTGAATGTAACTGCCCATCTGCTCTGTTCTGAAAAAAGGAGGTTCCTCCAGCGTAAATGCAGAAAAAATGATATTATAATGAATTGATTTTTCGGATGATTTTAGAATTCTTGCAAGCTCCAGCAGTCCTGCGGTACCGGAAGCATTGTCGTCTGCACCGTCCTGATTTCCCGCAGCATCATAGTGTGCACCGATCAGAATTGTCTTAAGTGATTCGGATTTTTTGATCTCTGCATTTACGTTGAATACTGTTTTGCTTCGTACAGAATATCTCTGCCTTTCGGGGCTGAGTCCAGTTTTTTTCAGTTCATCAAAGATGTAATCGCCTGCACTGTTCAGTGTCCGGATATTTTCAAAGTTTCTGAAGCTTTCCGTGGATGTAAGTCTTACGATATGCCGCCGGAGGTTTTCCCTGTTTGATAATATTTTATCGTTATTTTCTGATATAATCGGGACTGAAAAGGAGAGGAGAAGAAAGCAGAGCAGTTTCACTTCTTTCTCATATTGATGTAAAGACGCAGTTCGGATGACTTGGATGCCACTTCCGGATCCCTGCATTCTGCCATATCCTCCAGAAGATAATCAATCTGTTCAGTGAGAAATGAACCCTCACCGAAAAAATCATCTGCGAGCCTGTCAAACTGTACGAGCATACATTCGGCGATTCTTTCAAAAAGTTCAGGATAGTCTGAAATATTCCTGTCACCTGCATTGTAAATGGAAAGCAGCAGATGTCTCCATCTGAGGAACGCTCTTTCGTTCTTGTCTTTTGTATCTGCACTTACAATCCAGCTCAGAAAAGCATACTGAAACTCTTCCATAAAATTGTCCGGGTCGGCACCGTGAGTACCCTTAAATGCAGAATCGAATCGCGAACTTAAAAGCATATCAGACTCATATATTTTCGGGGGAAAATTTTCCTCTTTCAGATGTTTTGTCAGAGAAAACCAAGGAGCAAAAAACTGATCCGGATAAGGCCGCAGAACGTGAGACATCGACCCGCCTTTTGCAAGTCTGGTAAAATGGGCAGCCGATTCAGGAAGGTCTTCCATAAATTCATTCTGTTCTGAATCAAAGAGTTTTACGATCACCTGACCGGGATGCACATAGCACCAGAAACCGTGGTGATTTCCGGCAGATCGTACACTGACATAGTGCGGACCAGTCGGGACTTCACTGATGCCTCTGAACCCTCCCTGAATGGAGAATCTGGCAAGATCTATCTTGACTTCTTCTTTTGGAATGTCTCTTAGAATTATGATTCCAGATTGCATATATGCTGATCCAAATTCTGTCAGGTCTCGGATTAATGTCGAGTATTTTATCTTTTCCGAATAAAAAACCCTGTTCAGTTGAGCGTTTCTCTGAAATGCTTCGCTTATAATTCACCTTACGAAGGTGCTTTTGCAAGCTTTGAAACTGCCAAGGGCTTTATCCTCTCCAAGCTTCATTCAAGATGACTGCCGGTTTAGAAGCTGGCAAGGAATCCTGCAAGCATGGAGGCTGCTGTTTTCATAATTCGTTTTTCTTCCCCATACTGAGTATGTTTAATTTCCGTAGCTGTTCAGGAAATCCAGCAGGGTGCTCTGAAGTTTTTTCAGATGAAAGTCGGCGGCATTGTCAAAGGAAATATTGAAGGTAGGACCGAAAAAATCTGCGATAAACAGATCAATTCTGACTCCGTCAAGACCGCCGGATTTGGCGGCATCTATAATGATAGGATCATGAAAAAACCATTCCAAAGGATCAGAAGGAAGGTTCTTCGAATGAGCCTTTTCTGCAATCTCATCCTGTTCATAGACCAGTGCAGACCTGTAAAGAGTGCTGTCCGTTTTATCCATTTTCAGAGTGGCTACACTGACGACAGGAAGTCTGGATGCAGAATAATCAAATGCACAGCACCAGATTCTGGAAACCTCTGCTTTTTTTCCGTCAATGATATGATGGCCGGGTCTGAGCGAAATCAGTCCCAGTCCCTCCGCAAGTAAAGTTTCCGCTTCCTGCAGTCTTCTGATATTCGGATATAACAAATTTTCGCTCCTCTGATTCCAAAATCTGCTCTGTTCAGCAAAAAATCAGACCATTCTTCAATGAAGCAGACTCAGCTGTTCTGAATATCGACATTTATCCTCTCTGATGATTCTTATTTTTTTCTGCCCGCTGGTTTATGTTTTTCTTCAGACAGAGATTTTTTAACATCAAGACTGTTCCTGGAATTCAGAATCAGCAAATCTATTTCTTTTTTTTCAGATTTGGAAATCTTATCCGAAAGTCTGTTATAATAATAGTCTCTTACTTTGATAGGGAATACTTCGCAGCCATGTGCTTCCAGAACTTCAGATTCGTCAGACAGTTTTTCTTTTAAGACTTGATAGTAATTAAACTTACCTTTCTCCATAAGAGCGTCCAATGCATAACATCTGACCAAGCCGGAAGGATGATACAATAATTCATTCAGTTCCTCGGATTTTGCAAACTGAGAAATAAATGTGTATTGGACAGATTCATCCGGCTGCTCACACTCATAACCGACGCATCCCCCCAGGTATTTTCCAGCAGCCATCCAGTCAGCTCTTTCCAGAATAAATCCTCTGATTTTATTCCTTTGGAATGAACGTTCCAGTTTTGAGAAATTACTCTGATTTCCTGACTGAGTTTGACAGAAATACAGCAGGAAGAGGCAGATGAATACGGAAACATTGCTTCTTTTCATATTTCATTTGACTGTAAAAACAGTTTCAATGGGTCAGATTTCTGAAATATCGGAAAAACTATCCCATCATCGCATTGAGCTTATTGTAATTTTCTATGATCTCTTTGGTTTTTGCGAGTCCGCTTTTGTTGATGTCGGGATGGTACTGCTTCAGAAGCTCTTTGTATTTTTTCTTGAGTTCTTTTTTTCCGTGATCTGCCTGAAGACCGAAATAATTATAAAGTACCCTCTGTTCCGGTGTCAGGACTGAAACAGCCCTTCTGACCTTTCTTTCACGTCCGTACAGTTCAAAATAAAACCTGTCTCTGTATTCCGTTTTGATTGAACGAAGCCTGTCATTTCTGATCTTGCTCTTTACGTTCAGAAAATTTTTGAGAATATTTTCCGCATAGATATCCGCTTCAATTTCCTTTTTTTCAAGGAAAGAATCAACAGTTCTGGAAATGATAAACTCCATCGCAAATTTGTCTTCAAAATAAGAATCAAATGCATCATTGAATTCTTTTGTGGAGGACGCCAGCAGCATCAGAAGTTCCTTGTCCAGTTTATGAAGCTGAAATATTTTCTCTATGGAATCAATGAAATAAGTCAGAAGCTCTTCTTCAAATTCATCAGAAAAGCAAATTCCTCTTCTTTCAAATTCTTTGTCAGTGAAACCGATATCCAGAACCTTATCGATCAGATGAATCAGATGAATGACTTCTTCATTTGAAAAACCTTTCATTGCAGTGAGATTGAATCCTGCATCCTTTAGGCTGTAAAATATTCTGTAATAGTCTTCTTTTTTTATTCCGAGTATTTCTATAATTCTAGTATGTTCCAGATACCAGTCTTCCCTGGCCTGTGATTTGATTTCTGAAATGATATCAGCTATGATTTCAAAAGGATCACGCTGAACCAATGAGGGCTGCAAAATCTTTCTCCGATAGAAACTTAAAATAATTCAGGAGACCGGATACCTTAAATACCTTTTCCTGAGGAGCTGGAACTTCTACCAGATAAAAAACTCCGTTCAAGTTTTTCATATAATTGTACAGTTTTATGAGTGCCCCGATTCCAGATGAATCTATATATTTGATATTCTGCATATGAACTGCAAGTTTGGAATGGGGATCTTTTATTGCTTCTTCAATGGATGATTTTAGATCAACGGCAGTATAGATATCCAGACTGCCTGTTACTTTAAATATATGGAAATCATTGATTATTTCATGAGTAAAATTCATCATAGATATTTTGTCGGGCAGAGAACTCTGCCCGAAGATTTATTTCAGTTAAACTCGTTCAGAGATTTCCAGATAACCATACCTTTCTGAGTAAAGTCATGTTCGATCAGCTGTTCCAAGTCTCTTACAGTTCTTCTGACATTTTCTTTGTATTGTCTGACCAGTTCCAGTTTATCGAGGTGGTTCTGGACGTCATCAATTCCATAAGTCCCAATTGGGTTTGCCAATTTATGTGCTGGAGGGAAATGAAAAACAGTCATTTTGATGGATTTTGGATCGTCAGAGAAAGGATTAAAAAGTTCCTTGATGACAGTATTTGTATCTTCCTGAGGTCTCATTGATCCTTTGCGAAAAACAAATTTTATTCCGGAAATTTTCTCGCCTGCAACCTGAATTTCCGTAGTCTGGTTCATCACGAAAGTAAACTGCTCGCCTGTCTCATGTTTAATATAAGCCAATTCTCTCCTGGAAAACTTTTCTTTCTGAATCATTTCTTTTTTATTTTTAGCGATAAATGCCATGATCCCGCCGAGTTTTTCATGGAAGAATTTGATGTCATTTTTCAGAGCTTCCATTACTCTTTCTTTTTCTTTGCTGAGAGGTTCAATTTTTACAGTTCCGTCAGCGTTGATTACTGTAGCTGTATCTGTAGCATAAACTGATGTGCAGAGAGTAAGAAGCAGTATAAGTGCTTTGAGTTTCATTTTTTCATTCCTTGATTTACCAAAAATCAGTACAAAATTAATATCAAACACCAGAAATACAAGCGATTTATTCAATGCACCCATAATTTTCTCTGCTTTTTCTTTCATTTTTTTGCCGATAGAATAGCCGATTTTTAATGCGTTTTGCTGAGATAACCGCGCCTGCGGAATTTTCCAAAAATGAGAAAAAAGATCCAAGTCTGCATTTCCTTTTTCAGTTAAACCTGTCTTTTTTGACAGGCAGGTGCATCTGAGGGTTAAAGGAAACTTCCACAAATTTCGGCAGTTCCAGCAGGGATACCAAAGCAGTAAAAACTGCAGGCAGCTGTCTCCAATGTTGTCAGTGTCAATTTAGAGATTTCAGAAAGTATGACTTCTGTTTAAATGAAATGTCTGCCGTTATTTTGCCATTCCCTCTTTCTCTGCAAATTCCTTGAACAGCTGCAGGTATTTTTGGGACTGCTTCTTAAATGCTCCAGGCATAAAGAATGCTATAATTCTCATAAAGCCTTTAAACTGGAATTCACTCTCTGAAATATACTTTGTCTTATTTTCTGAAAGTGCAATAAACCTGTTCTTTACTATGTTGAATACGTTTTTTACTTCATACGTTCCGCTGAATTCGTCCGGAAGATTGCGGACAGTTACTGTCTCAGTCATTATCATTTTGCCCCTTCCCATCCTGAATGTAAGTCTGGATTTGGCGCCCGGCTGACCCGGCGTTCCGCTGAGATGCTCGAAACTCAGCAGTCCCGGCTGCCATTTCTGTAAATTATCTGGATTATCAAAAAGTTCTATGACTCTGGCAATCGGTAAATTGATTTCTATCTCAACACTGTATTTCATTTCAAGTCTTTACCCGAACGATTGTCGGTTCCTTTATTTTTAAATTTGCAGTACAGAAAAATGAGGCCGAACGGTTTGCATTTATTCGAGACTGGCTCTCAGTTACTCAGAATTTTATTTGAGTCCTGACAGTCAACTGAAACATTGTTTGAACTCTGTTATTAGAGTTGTTGAAAAATTAGTTTCAACAACTCCATTTTTAATTTTTCTAAAAAACCTGCAGCTCGCTTACGCGCGCAAACTTGAGAGCCGCTGCTGAGTTAATCCTACCGGAGGTTTCGCTAGCGTGGAAGCTGGCTCGGCAAAATCTGAAACTGCCTAAATCCCTATTTAGCTTCGGATGAAAGATAATTTCTTGATTTTTTCAACAAGTCTATTGATAACTGATTTTGAGAAGAGAAAGGTCATCTGCTATTTCTCCTGAATTATGGATCATTCTGGAAAGAATTTCCAGCTCACCGCGCGACTTTTCCACCTGTCTGAGAAAAAGTCTTTCATCCTCATTCATATCCTTATGTTCTCCCATCTTGATGTCGTCCTTTCCGTCTGATCCGGCAAACAGAACATCTCCCGGCAGAAGCTGAAAACGGATGATTGTAAATTTTTCAATCAGCTCAGTTCCCAGTTTTCTCAGATATATTTCCTTATCAATGAAATCAGCGATTCCGTCTCTGTAGAGGACGAGATACGGATGTTCTGCATTGAAATACAGAAGTTCGCCTGTCTGTTCTGAAATGAGCCCCATTACCCCTGAAACCAGCATCGATCCGTTGAACGTTCTGAATGCATTGTCCAGTTCATTGAATGTGGCTTTCAGCCATTTTTCAGGAGTCACTTCAGTAAGCACCCTGTTGTTTCTGGCAGACTTGCTCATAATATTGTTTACGACTGTACCGGCAACAATGGCTCCCCCCGCCCCCTGCATTGATTTTCCCATTGCATCGCCGTTGAAGAACATTACATACCTGTTTTCCATTGTTCCGAATCTGAGATTTCCTGTGACGCAGATATCGCCTCCCAGCTCTCCCCTTCTTTTCCTGAATTCAAACTTTTTTTTCTGGGATATATACATATCAGTTTTAATGATAATAGATTTATTCATATTCAGACCCAGAGGTTCAGTGATAAGAGATGTAAGGAAGTAGTCTCCGTCCTGCTGCACTTTCAGATCGTTTACAGTCTGAAGTGTGTTTTTCAGTTCTTTAGTTCTTTCCTCCACCTTGTGTTCAAGGTTCAGATTCAGTTCCTCAGTTCGGTTGTGAAGTTCCACAAACTTTCTGGCGAGGATCAGCATAAGAGTCATTATGAACAGAAAGAAAGAGTATTTAGTAAATCCATATCCTGTATTCATAATCAGGGAGTCCAGTATGTCGAAGACAGCTGTTGTTATTGTTACAGTGAATGCAAGAAGGATTGTTTTTCCTGAAGGAATTCTTTTTCTGATTGCTTTTGCGTTTGCAATAATCATTACAGGGACTGCAAAGAAAAGTGCACTGATCTGCCAGAGGCGCAGAATGAACTCAGCAATGAACATCGGAACAAAGAGAGTGGGCAAAACTAGAACAGCTGAAAATATAAGGTATCCGAAAATTTTTCTGCTTATCTTCTGAAAAAAGAATTCTTCGAAAAAGGCTACTACTGCTACCATAAGAGAATACAGCACTATCAGCTCAGTTCTCTGAATAATCTGTGTATCCCAGCTGTTCTCAAAAATGAGATTTGTCCGCGTGTATACATAGATGCCGGTAGAAAGCGACCAATATCCGAAAAGGAAATTGTTTCTGTCCTTCTTTCTTTTGGCGAACAGAAAGAGGTGATAAATCCCGACTACCAGATATATCGAACAAAGAATGACGCTGATAAAATCTCTGTTTTTATAGACCAGATCATTATAAAACCCGAATTCATATCCATTTATCAGATATAGTCCTGTATGATCAAATCTCGGATCTCCGGTGATTTTGAGAATCAGAAGATTTTTTCCTTCTTTCAGAAATTCCTTCGGAACCTCGTAAACGACCCCTCTCACTGTTCTGTGATATACAATTTTTCCGTTTTTTACTAGCCCTTCAGAATGAACCGAATGACCGTTGATAAACACTTCAAATACTTCACCGATTTCTCCGAAACCGATCCCCAGACTTTTCACTGTGGAAGTCATATTGGAAGGAACCGAGAAATACGACGCAAGAGTATATGTATGCAGATTATCATTATTTTGAAAGAATTTGTTCATCCAGAGAGGAAATTTGTCAGCCTTTTTCCAGTTTTCATCGGGATGAAACGAATCAATTGAATAGTTTTCCAGGGCGGAGTTTCTGACCCACCAGGGATTTGGAACGCATTTGCCTGAACTGCAGTCCTCGGTTAAGCTGATGATTCTGACTTCTTTTTCTTCAGAGTGGACGGAAATTGAACTTAGAAAAGATAAAACAATGACTAAAATAACTCTCATGACAGCCTCCCGATTGCAGGCACACGCTGTATTAGATTTTTTGAATATTACTGAGCACAAGCATAATCAAGTCTCAGAATAAGATAGTGAAGTCAATGCCCGGACAATCCTGAGTTTATAATTCTCCTGTATTTTCGATGGAACCGTTCTGAGGATTCAGTCTTTCAAACAGCTGACTGACTCTTGAATCGTCCGGTGCAGTCAATTTTGCATTTTCGGCAGTATGCAGGGCTTTTTCTGAATTTCCAGAGAGCAGATATGCATCAGAAAGGCTGATCAGATTATTCAGATTTTCAGGGGTTCTGACTCTGCATCTTTCCCCGTAATCAATTGCAAGCCGCAATGTATCCTTTGCGCCGGTCTGCCTCCAAATGCCTTTATAGGCCAGCATTCCCCAGTAAAGACAGACTGTATCGAGAGGGTATTCTGCAATATGTCCGTCAATCAGTTCGGCAGCCTCCTGATATTTTTTCGCAATTAAATTCTGCTGAATCCTTTTTCTTACTGATTTTGATTCAGCGGAATAATGATGCCCGCCGGAAATCCTGGACCCAGAATTATGCCTGCTGAATCCGACTCTGATCAGAGAAAAATCGTCGGTCAGTTTTCCGCAGACAAGCAGTTCCTTTTCGATATCAGCAAGCTGTCCGTTGCCTTTTTCTACGCACTGCAGGAATAATGTTTCATCTTCATTGATGACTCTCTGTCCGCTTTCATTCATTCCTATGTCCAGATCATCACGTCCATCCGATCCTACAATAAGTGTGTCATACGGTTCCATCTGGAAAAGCCTTATTCGAAGCGGACCGTGTTCCAGATCTACACCCAGCTTATGAAGGGGTTTTTCTGCATCCAGAAAATTTGCCTTTCCGTCACGGAACAGTACCGGTTCAGGATGCTCTGCGTTCAGATAATATAGTGCTCCGTTTTCCTCATCCGCTAATCCTATAAATGCGGATGCGAGCATAGTACCGTTAAAGGATATGAATACACTCTGCAGTTCATGGAAACATTCTTTCAGCCAATGTTCCGGATAACGGTCAGCCGCTCCGGAATTCATTCTTGTGCGTTTCACGACTGCGTTGAATACAGTTCCAAGCACAAGTGCTCCTCCGGCACCCTGTATGGACTTGCCCATCGCATCACCGTTCAGGAAAATTATGAAAGGCTTATTTTTCAGTCTGACTGAATGAACAATGCAGATATCTCCTCCGATGGATGCATTCCATTTTTTAAAGGAGAACACCTTCTTCTGTCTGACATGAATGCTTATGCTGAAATTTTCCGATTTGGAATGATTTCCTGAAAGCGGATCCAGAAGGAGTGATGTGAGAAAATAATCTCCGTCCTGCTGTTCTTTCAGGGTACGCACCTGATTTAATGATTCCTGCAGCTCAACGGTTCTGTTCTCTATTTTCTGTTCCAGATTCTGGTTTAAATCTTCTATTTCTTCATTAAGACGTACAAAACGGTTGGCAAGCACAAGTCCTATGCTCAGAACAAAAAACAGAAATGAATAGGCGAGCACAGGAGGAAATACAATCACCCCTCTGCTGGAAAGAATATCTGCCGTTACGCCAGCCAGAGGAAACGAAAAACCGATGAGCATATAACCGGCATCCCTGCTGCCTCTTATTCTTTGAAGGACAAGAAGACCGGCAGAGCCCAGAAGCAGAGGAAGCCAGAGAGGCTGAACAAAGTATTTCTGTATATTCCACCAGAGTGTCACTTCTCCCGTCATCATTACAATGAGGATGCATCCCAAAATAAGTATACATATGATTGCAGTAAGCCAGTCCCAGATTTTCATCCGTTTTGATCTGGAAAACGGGAAAGACAGACGCAGGAAGTAATAGAATGCCGGAACGGCCGTGTAAAGACAGAAATATTCGATCCTCTTTGCCGTCAGAAAATCCCATCCGAATTCAAAACGGAACTGCGTCTTCAAGAATGAATATATGACCAGATCGTATGAAAACAGTCCAAAGAGAAGATTTTCGAGCTCCGCGCGTCTTCGCATAAAGAGAAATATAAAATAGGTCCCCATCGTAAAGTAAACTGTCAAAAAGAGAAGCTCAACGTAATTCGTTTTATAATATTCACTGTATAGCAATTTGGCAGGTCCGACAGCTGTTCTTCCTCTGGACATACCCCATTCTCCCGGAAAATATCCTCTGACCTGAATCAGTATAATATTTGCTCCGTTCTTTCTCAGAAGAGAATCTGGAATTTCATAAATCCTCTGCCTGTCGTAACCGATTGCAGATTTGGAAGAAAGATTTCCAGTTTCACCGATCTTCACTCCGTTGAAGTAAGTGATGTCAGAGTCGTCAATCAGTCCCAGTTCCAGTGCAAGATGTCCGGGGCTATCCTTTTTTAAAAAAAGAATCTTTGCATACCAGGCTGACATTGTATCTTTTGGAAAGTTTTTTACATTGCTGACTGATGCAGGAACAGGAGCAGGAATAAAGCCTGACTCAGAAATACGACTGAGTCTTCCGGGATCTGACAGAAGCTCTTCTGAGAATACTTTGGGATCATGGTCTCGATCCGAAATCCACCATGTTGAATTGCTGTCTGTATTCAGGATTTCGATCCTTTCCCCGGACACAGCCTGAATGCCGACAGTCACTTCCTCCGAAAAAACAGAAGTGCAGAATAGAACCAGAAGTCCCGGCCAAAAAAGGAAATCCATCAGTCTTTTAGATAATATATACAGGTTAAAATAATTCAGCATTCTCAGTATTCCTATTTTTAAAGGCTAATTTTCAGAGATGCAAGTGATTAAAGCAATCCTTTTTTTGGTTTCGATTGAGATAAATTTGACGCATCTGCGCAGAAGAATGGCTTTTTATTCAGAATGAACCGTGAGGAAAACTATTCCTCGAAAAACAGTGAAAAGGCATATCCGAATAATATGTTTGCCTGATTTTTGCTCTTGGGCATATTTGATGAATCAGAGGATGTTCTGTATTTGGGAAAACAGGATAGACGACTTTACAAGGGAACAGATATATGAATCTAAAAATGCTTTCTCTTATAATGATCTTCTCTGTCCTTTTATTCTCATCCTGCGGACATTCCGAAAACGGCGCGGAGAACCAAAGGTTTCATCACGGTCACAGACAGCTTGGATCTCATTCCTCGTATCTGTTTACTGACAGGGAAGAGTCACTTGAAGAAATTCTCAAACCGGAAAAAACGGTTCAGTTTCAAAAAAGCAGAACTGACTATCCCAACTTTGGAATTCAGAATAGAGAACTCTGGCTGAAAGTGGAACTGAATCTGAATGACAATACAGAATCTGTAATTGAAGCGGCATCTCCTCTTCTTTCCAAGATCCGTTTTTTTCAGTACTGCGACGGAAAGCAGATTTCGTTTTATCAGTCCGGAATGGACATCCCGAATGAAAAACTCCCCCTCCATCCCAACTATCAGTTCCCTGTAAAACCCTGGAACGGACCCTGTCAGTTTTTCATCGCTGTACAGTCAAATGATTCAATGACTGTTCCTCTGTTTTACTGGGAAAAATCCGCGCTGCAGAAAATGGATACAGTCAGACATCTTCTCTTCGGTCTTTTTTTCGGGCTGATGATTTCTCTTGCATTGTATAATTTTTTACTTTTCCTTTCGATTCGAAACCGGGCGTATCTCTGGTATGTTTTTTATATACTGACTTTTACTGTATTTTATCTGAGTGTATACGGTTATTTCCGTTTTCTGTTCGGATCTTTATGCCATAACGGAATCTCATACGTTGTGATGATTACAAGCATTCTGACAGCAGCATTTGCACTTCTGTTCGGAAATCAGTTTCTGCAGATCCGGCAGATTAAACCCAGGCTGACTGAGTTTATTCATTATATTGTAATGTTCGGTCTGCTCCTTTTGATTCCTATAAGGTTCGTTACAATCAATCAGGGTATTTTTATCGGCAACCTTTTCCCTGGGTTTGCGATCAGCGTTCTGGTTTATGCAATTTATGTCAGTATACGTTCCGGATACAAGCCGGCGTTTTATTTTGCGGGAGCCTGGGGAACTCTTCTGGTGTCCGTGAGTATGTTCATTGCAGAAAACCTCGGTCTGATCCTTGCAAATGCAGTCACTCATTACAGCCAGATCATCGGAGCTGCACTCGAGGCAGTCCTGCTTTCTCTTGCACTTGGATACAGATTCAATGACTTGAGAATCAAAGAAGCAAAAGCAAGAGAGGCTGCACTTGCAAAAGAAAGAGAAGCATTGGAACTGGAAAGAGCATATACAAAATCAATGCAGAGGTTTGTGCCTGAACAGTTCCTGAAAAATCTGGACAGGGAAAATATTCTGCAGGTGAAGAAGGGGGATGCAAAGTCTGTCGAAATGGCAGTGCTGTTCACTGATATCAGAGGATTTACTTCACTTTCCGAATCTGCAGGAACAGAGGAAACATTTGCTTTTTTGAACAGGTACCTGGAAATTATGGAGCCGATCATTGAATCCAAAGGGGGCTTCATAGACAAGTTTATCGGAGATGCGATTATGGCTCTTTTCACTGATCCTGAGAAAGCAGTTCAGGCAGCAGTAGATCTTCAGGCCGCTGCGAAAAAGCAGAAACTTCCGGACGGTTCCGAACTCAAGACAGGAATAGGAATTCATTTCGGTGAACTGATCCTCGGCACTGTAGGTTCAGAAAACAGACTCGAAACAACTGTGATCGGAGACACTGTCAACCTTGCAAGCCGAATTGAATCATTGACCAAACAGTACTCTGCAGAAATCCTTGTGTCTTATGATGTAGTGAAGTTTTTATCCAGTACAAAGTATCAATGGAAAGAAATTGACTCAGTTACAGTCAGAGGAAAGACGAAGCCGGTATCACTGTTTCAAATAATAGGGAGTAAGTAGCGTCGGTCGTGTTCAAATATGAAGTCTGATTCAGGCAGGTATGCAATACGTCTCGTTAAGAGAGAATCCTTTTTCTATTCGACAATTGAATGCTGAAAATTCAAATCGTTTTAAAACGTAATAATATGAGGGAATGATGAGACTGATTGACTCACCTTGCGCAAATACGATATGCTGTCTAGAATCGGTAATTTTCAGAAAACATTAGGGAAATCTAATGGATCAGCAAAAACGGCAGCTTCCGCGCTTGCGGGAGTTTAGCCAGCTTCTAAATGTTGGCGCCGTTTTCAGAGATTGGCGAGGGCGGCAGCGGCTTCTAAGTTTGCAGCAGCTTCCAAATGTGCGAGCCCTCAAGCCGCCGGCAGGCGTTCCTGCCCTAAACGCCCCACCTGCGTAAGGTGAGTCATTCAGAAAAAAATATGGTTAGAATAAAATATCTGCGGTTTCAAATTTTTTTCCCGGGAACAGAATCTTGGTCCTGCTGAAATACTTTTCTGCCTTTTGGGCAGTTATTCTCTGTTCCTTTGGAATAGGCAGCTTTATTCTGAGCAGAATTCAAAAAGAAAAAAAAAGCGGCTTCATTTCCATACCGATACTTTTCGGTCTCTCGGCTCTGCATACCCTTGGTGCCGTTTTCCAGCTGTACTTCCATCATAAGGCTGGGCAGGCAGCTGTTTCCATCATTCTTGTTTCAGGTGCATTGTATGGAATTTACTTCATCTGGAAAAACTGGATATCTTTTCAGAAGCAGATATTTCCATTGACTTTTTTGACAATAAGCTTTTTTATTATGTTTCTTCCTTTTCTTCACTTAAAAAATGAATTCCTTGCTTCGGAAGAAACAGGGGATCATACAATTTATTTTGCTCCGATAAAACTTCAGGAAAATAATCCTGATTCCAATGCATCATTTCCAAAATGGAAACAGACTGTTCACAGAGCACTGTATGAAACTGGAATGAGTGCAAAATTTCCTGATCTTTTTAAAAATACGGAATTTGATGAATCAGTAAAGAAACCGAAATGGGATCTGGATCCGGTGGAAAGGGTCATATTGGAAGGCTTTTCCCCCGGCTGGTGGAGTCTGCACTGGTCACTTTTCCCAATTCATAAACTGATTTGCATACAGGCAGAAACTCTTTATTTCGCCACACTTCTTGCACTTGCTTCCATTATCAGTCTTCAGATTAGAGAAATCCTTTCTATGATCACCCCCTTCAGAGGTTTCATTTTAAACTTGCTGGCATTCTTCTCAGTTCTTTCGCCAGTGATGACCAAAACAGCGTACAATCATTTTTATCTGCAGCTTGTTTCCCTTTCAGCTATGTTATGGATATTTCGTTCGGCGGTGCATTGGAAAAGATCAAAGACCTCCAATTTCTTTTTTACGGAATGCACTGCCTCATTTCTTTTCGGACCCTCATTCTATTTTTTAGGAACAGCAGTCTGGATCTTTCCGATTCTTTCAATTTTGGCCGTATTTCCAAATCTGATCCGCAGGCTCAAAGTTTCATACAAGGCACTGCTTGCTTCGACTGCAATATTTCTCATTTACTTTCCTGTCTTCTTTTCTAATTTAGGCTCGGCTTCGAAACTGGCTTCATCCAATTCAGGCAGTCCTGAGTCAGTCGCCTACTGGAATGAGGTGCTCGGACCGGAAGTAAAAAACGTAAGTGAACTTATCATTCCATTGACCGGAACAGCAAATCACAGAATGTTTTATTACAGAGATCCTTTCCGGGGTCAGATTGAGCAGAATTTTGCATGGACAGCTTTTTTTTATTTTGGAGCTGTTTTGACTGCTGCGGCTGCTGTTTTTCGGCAACGGAAAAATCTCAGACTTCTTTTTAATCAGGAATCTCTTTTCCTTCTTTTTACAATGATCCTTGCCGGAGCACTTGTCTGGTCATCCAAAATTCACAAGTATAACTATAATAAATCAGTTTATTATACTTTTCCCCTAATTATCCTTGCTGCGGGAAGAATTTTCTCTTCAGCAGGAAGCTGGAAGAAGGGAAAATTTGCCCTCATTCTCTTTTTGATTCTATGGGGAGCTCCTTTGTTAAAATTCAGAATACTGCAGGTTGAACTTTTCCGTTCTCCTGCATCTGATTCACAGTCCGCTGTTCTTGAAATCTCCGAATCCTCGGTTTGCAGAAACAGACAGAATTATTTCTTTTACCCGGAGTACATAAATCAATTTTCTTTAATGGAAACGTTTCTTGCAGGATGTATGACAGTTCCAGTGACTGAATTTAATATTCCTTCCTTCCGGGGATTTTTCCATGAGAAGGAAATTTTTAAGTATAAATTATTGATAAAGAATCCTTATGAAAATCAGTTTACGGAAGCAGGATCTATTGCCGAAATTCTGGCGTCAGATGAAAGAATTTTTCCAATTGGTCCGGATATTGACTGGGGAAATTCTGTATGGCCTGCAGTGATATATCTGAAAAAAAAGTCATGGATTGAAGCAGCAGTGTATGTGAAGACAGATATGATTTTTTCTTTTACGGCAGACGAGAAAGAGATTCCTTCAGTTCTATTTTCTTACGGGGCAGGCAGTGATGTCGGAACTCATTTGTCTCCGGAATCCCGCAGATGCGTCTCACGGGAATGTGAGTACGCTTATAAGATTTCCAAGGGTTATCATTTTCTCAGAATCGAAAATATCATTAAAATGAATATAAAAAGGATAGAAGACTGATGCAGAAAGTCTCCATAAAAACCGCATTTTCCGAAAATGTAAAATAGAGTTGTTGAAAAATTAGTTTCAACAACTCTATTTTTAATTTTTCTAAAAAACCTGCAGCACGCTGAAGCGCACAAACTTGAGAGCCGCTGCTGAGTTAATCCTGCCGGAGGTTTCGCTAGCTGGCTAAAATCCCTATTTAGTTTCTGATGAAAGATAATTTCTTGATTTTTTCAACAAATCTAATAGGAACAGAATTTCTTCCAATTTAAGAAAGACGATTTATGACAGAAAATGACAGTCCTTTTTCTATTCGACAATTGAATGCAGAAAATTCAAATCGTTTTATAACGCAATAATATGAGGGAATTATGAAACTGATTAAGAAAAAAAATATTACAGGAATACAGGAACCGCTTCTGCTCGTCATTTTGGACGGGGTGGGAGCTACAGACAGAGGAGCTGCTGAAGGCAATGCAATTGCAGCGGCAAATATCCCTGTTCTGAAAGGACTTTGGTCAGGTTCGCCTACAATCCGAATTCAGGCACATGGAAAAGCAGTGGGGATGCCTTCTGACGATGATATGGGCAACTCTGAGGTCGGTCATAATGTTCTGGGATGCGGAAGAGTGTTTGATCAGGGTGCAAAACTGGTATCGAATTCCATCAACTCCGGAGAACTGTTTGCCGGTGCTGCCTGGAACTGGATTCTCGAACCTCTGAAAGGAAGTTCGGACAGAACTCTTCATCTGATCGGTCTTCTCTCCGACGGAAATGTGCACAGTCATATAGATCATCTTAAGGCACTGATCGCAGGTGCAAAAAAAGCAGGAGTCAAAAGGGTCAGAGTTCACGCACTTCTCGACGGGCGCGACGTTCCTGAAAAATCCGCACTGGAATACACTGAACCTTTTGAAGCCTTTCTGAAAGAACTGAGAAGCAGTGAATTTGATGTGAAGATTGCTTCCGGCGGCGGAAGAATGACAGTCACTATGGACAGATACGATGCTGACTGGTCGATGGTGGAAAGAGGCTGGAAGTTTCATGTGCTGGGAGAAGGACGTGCATTTTCTTCCATTAAAGAAGCAATACAGACATTTCGGGAAGAAGATCCTAAAGTCATAGACCAGTATCTTCCCGGATTTGTGATCGCTGAAAGCGGAAAACCTGTCGGAACAATCCATGACGGCGACTCAGTCGTATTCTTTAATTTCAGGGGAGACAGGGCAATCGAAATCTCGAAGGCATTCACTGAAAAGAACTTCAAGCCTTTTGACAGAAAGAGAACGCCCGACGTCAGATATGCGGGAATGATGCAGTATGACGGCGATCTGAAACTTCCTGAAAAATATCTTGTATCTCCCCCTGCAATTGACAGGACACTCGGAGAATATATGGCATCTGAAAAAATTACACAGTATGCTATTTCAGAAACTCAGAAATTCGGACATGTGACTTTTTTCTGGAACGGAAACAGAAGCGGTTATATTGACAAAAGTACGGAGACCTATGTGGAGATTCCTTCCGATGTCATTCCATTTGATCAGAAACCGGATATGAAGGCTCCTGAAATTACGGATACGCTTCTGACAGCACTGGACGGAAGAAACAAATTCCTGAGAGTCAATTTTGCAAACGGAGATATGGTCGGTCATACCGGCAGTTTTGATGCAACAGTCAGAGCAATGGAAACACTGGACAAATGCATGAAAAGACTCAAGGATGCCGCCGACAGACTCGGAGCAGTGATGCTCGTCACTGCAGATCACGGAAATGCAGACGAGATGTATCAGCTCGAAAAAAAAGGCGGGGTGCAGATGCAGAACGGGAAGCCTGTTCCAAAGACAAGTCATACACTGAATCCGGTCAATCTCTGTCTTTACGATCCGAAGCACAGGTTTTCACTGAAGACAAATTCAGCAAGTGCGGGACTGGGGAATATAGCGTCTACCGTTTTGGATATTTTGGGATATGAAGCACCTGAGGACTATCTGGAAAGTCTTCTCGTCAGAAAAGGAAGCTGATCTTGAAAAAAGCAGTTCAGATATTTCAGAAATTCAGAAAAACCAGATGGTTTGATTTTGCCTGCATTCTATGGTACGGAATTATCGCAAGTCTCGCATTTGTTCCTTTCCATCTGACTCATCTCATCTGGCTCGCACCTTTCCCTCTTTTCTGGATGGAGAAAAAATACAGAAAATCATTAAAAAAACTGATTATCGTCGGTTTTATGATCGGAATGAGTGCGACAGTCCTTTCCTATAACTGGATGATTCATCTGCTGCAGGTTTTCGGAGGGTTTCCTTATCCGATTGCTTTTTTCCTGTTTCTGTTTTATGCACTTGTGACAAATTCCAGATATGCAATTTACCTGGTGATTTACAGCCGCCTGAAAATGCGAATTAAAGGTTATGGTGCTTTTATTGCAGGATTCAGCATTCTATGTGCTGAGTTTTTCAGTTATCAGCTTTTTCCTTATTATCTGGGAAACATACTGGCCTGGAACAGTGTTCTGGCACAGAACGCAGAGATTACCGGTGTTTATGGACTGAGCTTTCTTGTGGCTGTTGTTTCCTATGCTCTTTTCAGATCAGCTTCGGGAATCCTTCACGGTAAAAAGATTCTGAAGAAAAAGCCTTTTCAGAGAATGCTTCTTTTCCCATCCTCAGTTCTTGTGCTCTTTGTTCTAATCGGAACCTATCTGTATTTCAAATGGAATTCCTATGTTCCTGAGAAGACAAAACAGATACTGATGATCCAGCCGAATGCTCCTCTGGAGTTCAGGGATGGAAGATCTGTAATGGAATCTCTGACGGAAATTATGCAGAATGTGGAAGATCTGGCAGTGAAGGCCGCAGATGAAAAAAAACCTGATATCATCGTCATGCCTGAATCAGGAGTTCCTTTCTTTTCCACTCACAACACACCTGCTAATGTTCTTTATAATCCTTCTTACTATTACAGGTACGAAGCACTGATCTATCTTCTGGCAAACAGATACAAGACAAACGTGTATTTTAACGAGATTGATGCAATATTTTTAAATGATAAAGCATCTCCCAAAAATCAGAGATTCTACAACAATTCGGTCGTATTTTCACCGAACGGAGAAAGGGGAGAACACTATAGGAAATCCTATCTGCTTGCTTTCGGGGAATACTTTCCGGGAGGAGAATGGTTTCCGATCATCTATGACATCATTCCTCAGGTGGGAAGGTTTCTGGAAGGCAAGGAACAGAATCTCGTTACATACTACAAAAACACAAAAGAGCCTGAGGTTCTGAAGAAGTCGCATCTGAAATGGATGGATTCGAGTTATATGAATATGAATGCCATTCGAAGTTATTATGCGGACTATAAGTCAGAGACTGCAGAGGAGGGAAAATTTCTTCCTCTGATCTGCTACGAAGTGATTCTTCCTGAGTTTGTCAGAAAATTTTATTCGGCAGGAAATCCTGATTTCATCATCAATATCACGAATGACAAATGGTACGGACTGAGCATTGAAACATTTCAGCATCTGGATCTGGCTAGAATCCGTTCCATTGAAGCCAGAAAATGGATGGTGCGTTCGACTAATTCAGGTACATCCGTATTCGTAGATCATATGGGACGTATATTAAATGAGAACTATACAGCTCAGGAAGCAAGTGCAACGTATGCAGCACGCGTTCCTGTAATGAGAGAACCTCCCACGTTTTATGTGCGGTTTGGAAACCTTTTTGCCTGGCTCTATATGGTATTTTTTTCGGGATACTGGATATTCAGACTCAGAGGTGCATTTTTCATGAAAAAAACAGACGGCATTTCTGCCTGATCTCAAAACTGTGCAGGCTGAAATTCCTTATCATTGATGATGCTTGCACTTTTTCCAGTCGCTTTGATGACAAGCAGACCGTTTTTCATCGCAAACTGTTCTGCATTGGATTCCGATCTCAGATAGGCGACTGTTCCGTACAGAATATTTTCTGAGTACTCCGGGAAAACTGTTTTTGCCATTTTCAGTTTCTCTGTGAAGTTCAGAACATCATCCGGTTTTAAAGTCGTTTTGACTTCCACAAATACCACTTCTTTTCCGTTTCTGGCAATGAGATCTATTTCATAATCTTTTTTATTATAGCGTTTTTTAATTCTTTGACCGGTCTGATTTACAGGGATTCCTCGTGCATTCAGCAGGTTTACAAGATCACCTTCCACCAGCGACTCAATCAGTTTCCCCCACTGTCCAGTAAACATCCTTTCGAGTTTCAGCAGTTTTCTGTCTGTTGCCTTAAACTGCTTGTCCGTCTCTTTAAACTGTCTATCCGTTTCCTTAAACTGCTCAGCTGTCTCCTTAAAACGTCTGTCTGTCTCCTGAAACATTGCCCAGACCTCATCATAGTTCAATTCACCGTTCATTGAATGATTCCTCCTGACTCAATAGTCAGACAGGACAGGGAAAAAGTCAACAAAAAATCATTAATATGACTTTTAAAATTATATGACATATTGCGAGTTTTCAGTTCAAGGATGCAATTTTCCTGAGCTTCGGCATTCACTGAAACAGGTTTCCAGGAGAATGCCTTTGAGACGGGGCAGTGCACAAGCACCTCCCGACCCGATTCAGTCAAAACCCTGCCACAAGCGCCTTCTGTTCCAGAAGCTTTGTATTGTCAGGCTGATAATACAGTCCTTTATGAATCAGCTCCTGAATCCTTTCTATCCGGTTCAGTCTCCTGTAAATTTCAATCAGGTTCATCAGGTTTTCCACATTTTCCGGCTCTCTGAGTTTCAGACTCTCACCGTAGTCGGCGGCCTGATGATAGTCTTCGATCTGCAGAAATGCATAGGAAAGCCTGTAATAATAAAGAGACTCGGACGGTCTGATTTTCACAAGACGCTCGGCAAAATGAATAAACTCGGACCAGCTCTTTTCTTCATAGTAAATTTCAGACAGCTTTTTCAATACTTCGAGACTTTCATTATACTTTAATGCTTTTTTATAAAGCTCTTTGATTTTTTCCTTCTGATCTGATGAAAGCTGCTCTGCCTGCTGAAACAGTTTCTGGTATTCCTGGGTAATATTGGAAAAATATTTTGCAGTATAGTGAATCTTCAGTAGAGTGTAATCGTCACTCAGTTCTCCTTCCTTCAGAAGAAGTTCAGTGATATGCTTGAGGTCAGCTTCTCCCTGTTCCACCTTCCGGAGAAAAAGATTTTCATCCTCATTGATCTGCCTGTTCCCCTGCCCGTCCTTGGAGATGACAATATCATCCCTTCCGTCAGATCCGATGATGATGATGTCCTGAGGTTCCATCTGAAATGTCTGTATCCTCACGCTTCCTTCCAGTCCCTGCATCCCGATCTTATGGTGCATCAGTTTTGTTTCAAGAAACTCAGCCTTTCCGTCCCGGTACAGAATTGTAAAAGGGTGTTCCGCATTGATGAAGTACAGCATTCCTGTGGATTCATCCACAAGACCCATAACAACGGAGACAAGCATACTTCCGTCAAAGGAGACGAAGACATTGTGAAGTTCCGAAAAGCAGTTTTTCAGCCATCGTTCAGGATACACATTCAGCTGCTTTCCGTAACTTTTGGTTCTTTCAAGGATGGATTTGAAAATCACCCCAAGTACAAGAGCACCTCCTGCTCCCTGAATGGACTTGCCCATCGCATCCCCGTTGATGAACGCGACATACTTTTTATCCCGGAGAGTGATCATATCCGATATGCAGATGTCTCCTCCAATTTCATACATCCTGTTCTTGAACATGAAATTTTTCTTCTGTTTCACATAGTATTCAACGGTTATATTGTCACTTCGAGTATTATTTGTCATCAGAGGATTTATGAGAAGAGTGGTCAGAAAATAGTCTCCGTCCTGCTGGAATTTCAGGAATCTGATTTCATCCAGCGAGTTCTGCAGTTCCTTTGTTCTCTGTTCAACCTTCTGCTCGAGGTTTGAATTCAGATCTTCGACCTGCTTATGAAGTCTTAAAAACCTGTTTGCCAGAACAAATGCAATTCCTATGATGAAAGTAAAGAATCCGTATTTCATCAATTCCTTATTCACTATTCCAGGGATTAAATTTGTTGCACCGACTACATCATAAATTGCCGCAAAAATGAAAATGCTGAATGCCAGAAGAAGTCTTCTGGAATCCTGATGCCTGTTTCTGATGGCGCGGATAATTGTAATGATAAAATATATAAAACTAGCAAGGGCAAGAAACTGCCATCCTAGAAGAATTTTAGAAGCAATGTATCTCGGCATAAAAAGAACAGTCAGCCCCATAAAACCGCAGAGTCCAAGAAATGCTTTGCTGAACCGGGTCACTTTATTTTCAAAAAAATTGTCAAAGAACACAAGGGCAAGAGGACTCAAAAGGAAGAGGAACATATACTCAATTCTCGTGACAAGGAAAGGATCCAAATCCAGTGAATAACTGACCTCCGTCCTCAAGAACAGATAGCAGAAAATGTCCAGACAGAAGAGTCCGAAGAAGAGATTGTATTTTTCCTGGGTCCGTTTCAGAAAAAGGAGAAGATGATAGAAACCGACGAAAATATACATAAATATAATCATCAGAGGAATTCTTTCAGAAACAGCCTCGATATGCCTGGAATGCAAGTCTGCAGTCATACTGGCATTTCCTGTCAGCTCAATGTCTTCATTTGCTGCGGAACTCGCTATGATATGAATCTTATGTCTGCCTGCACTGAGAAGCTTTTGAGGAATTACAACAACTATGTTTCTTCTGTACCCGTACCTGACAATTTTTCCGTTTTCAATCTTACCTCTTGAAGAAAGAAGATTTCCGTCGAAATAGAACTCATACATATTCATTATATTTGGTATAAGAATGGATACACTGTCCTGAAGAGAGGAATAATCCATTTCCGGGAAAATGACCTCTTTATAAAACGTATAGGACTGAACATTGCCTTCTTTGGGTTTTATTTTTGAAAAACGAATTGTCGTTTTTTCAAAAGACTGCCATGTTTCGTCAGGGACAGAATCCTTATGTATGCCTTCTTTCGCTTTCCATTCCTTCTGCAGATCCACAGGAAAAGAAAAGACAGAGAAGGAAAAGAATAAGGACAGGACTGTCAGAAAAACACGGGCAAACTTAGAGGAAATCTTTTCATAAAAATCTGGCATAGCGGTCATTTTATTATCCGATTTTACTGAAGTCAATGAAATCAGTTTCTCATTTTAATATTCGCAGAAAACCACTATTCCATTTTGAGCAAAAAAACACGAAAATTGAAATATTTACTTTGCGAAACATTAGAGAAATGTAATGGATCAGCAAAATCAGCCGCTTTTGAGAATTCGACCCCACAAGCCGGCCTCAGATCTCTGCAAATTTAACTTTCTGGGAATGGGTGTAAAGACCTACTGCTGGGATAATTTCTGACTGAACCTACTTTACCGGGAGACCGTCAACTTCATAGCAATAATAAGAGAAAACGGGGCTGTATTTTTCCGCGATACTTGCATCTTTCAATCCTTTTGCTCCGGGAACCTTGCTCAATGCATCTTTTACGGCAAGATCCATTTGCGGAAACGCATATCCGGTAATGCTGTTGTAAAACCGGCAATGTTCACCGTAGACCCTGGAACTTCCTATTGTTTCTGATTCAGCCGGAAGAGAGGCGCTCATCATTCTGAATGATCCGGCAGGGACCTGGCATTCGGAAAAATGCAATGATAAAATCATTATAATAATAAAATTTTTCATTATTGACTTTCCTTTTCACCGTAAAGTCTGTAACAGGATGTTGTCCCTCTCAATTCTTTTATGATGACCGCATTTTTCAATCTGCCCGGTTCCGCTTTCTCAACAGCTCTTTCCAGAAAAGGTCCTCCGCTCAGAAAGGAGCATTCAGAGAGAATCAGTTTTTTTTCAGCAGGCTCTATTTCAAGTTTTGACGGCTCTATGTAGCCCACCTTCCCAAGCTCCCAAGTAACGCATCCGCCAGTAAATATAAGAACTGTAAAAGAAAATAATTTCTGCCTGAAATCCATAACCCTGAACTCCTTAAAAAGGTTTTTATTCTGCCTTCTTTTTCAACTGATTAACTCACCTTGCGCCTACGGCTGACCGCTCTCGCCAACATTTAGAAGCTGGCTGCCAACATTTAGAAGCTGGCTGCCAACATTTAGAAGCTGGCTGAACTCCCGCAAGCGCGGAAGCTGCTATTTTTACTGATTCATTAGATTTCCCTAATGTTTTCCGAAAATTACTGCATCTAGACGGAATATTGTATTTGCGTAAGGTGAGTGATTGAACTAAACATAGCTGACAGTGTCCAGATTGTATCTGAAAGGTCAAAAAAAAAATCGTTCACTGATCTTAGTCATCACTTTCTATTTCAGAAACTCACCAGATGATTCTGTGGATGAGTCTCATTTATTGGTTGAACTTCCCTGCAGTCATCCTAATCATATTTTTGGGACAGGGAGAATGACAATGCAAATCTACTGCTTCGGGATGATTTTATAGACTGGTTTTTTTCAGACAAAGAAATTCGCATTTTTCCCTGCAGTCGTTTTCTTTGCATCGGCTTTAACCTCTCTCAGTATATATGCAGATACAGTTGAACTCAGAAATAAAAAAATATATGACGGAGTGAAAGTTGTCATAACACAGACGTCGGTCCTGCCGGAGGCATCGTTTCCATAAGAATTCCTCAATAAGACTAAAAGATTGTCCCGGGAATTTGCGTTGGAACTACATAGGAGTTCCAACAAAACGCTGTGCCAGGAGGTCTTTCCCAAATCGCAGGAGTTCCTACAAAGCTTGGCCCTCCGAGAGTTGTAGGAGTTCCTACAAAACCCGTCTCTCTGAGAATCGCAGGAGTTCCCACAAAGCTTGGTCCGCTGAGAATCGTAGGAGTTCCCACAAAGCTTGGTTCCCTGAAAATCGTAGGAGTTCCCACAAAGGCCGGCTATCCGAGAATCGCAGGAGTCCTACAAAGCCCGTCTCTCTGAGAATCGTAGGAGCCCCACAAAGCCCGTCTCTCTAAGATTCGCAGGAGTTCCAACAAAGCTTGGCACTCTGAGAATCGCAGGAGTTCCCACAACGCTCGGCTCTCTGAGAATCGTAGGAGTTCCCACAAAGCTTGGTTCCCTGAAAATCGTAGGAGTTCCCACAAAGGCCGGCTATCCGAGAATCGCAGGAGTCCTACAAAGCCCGTCTCTCTGAGAATCGTAGGAGCCCCACAAAGCCCGTCTCTCTAAGATTCGCAGGAGTTCCAACAAAGCTTGGCACTCTGAGAATCGCAGGAGTTCCCACAACGCTCGGCTCTCTGAGAATCGTAGGAGTTCCCACAAAGCTTGGTCCCCTGAAAATCGCAGGAGCCCTACAAAGTGTTGTCCCGGAAGTTCTTAACCAATTGCGACAGTCCCTAATTCTTTGTAATGATGTTCCTCAGAAAATACCTGACCGCAGAGGTTCTTCCTATCAGAATTTTGAAAACCAAGCGAGAGAGCACTCACCGCATATGCAGCAAGTGTCCTCGGCTTGGAAAAAAGCAACGAAGTAGCGTTAGCGACTACTGAGCTCCGTCCTTAGGGCTGTCGAAAAGGCCCAAAGGGCAATGCTGTCAAGATAAGGATGATTCACCACATACACACGGATTAACACAGATAATGAATCAAAATATCCGTGTTGATCTGTGCTCATCCGTGATAATCCTTTAAATTTCTTCTTAAGTTGACAGCATAAGCCCAAAGGGGGTCGCAAGAGTGGAAGCTGCTGCAAACTTGGTAGCTACTATCACCGCTTTACCTAGCCTTTTCTGCGACATATAGTGTCCGCTAGAATTGACCTTTCACTGATGCTGCTTTCCGCTTTTTAGATTATTTACTTCTTCTTTACAGCGGCTCGAATTTCAATACGCCTTCTTGACTTTCCATCCAGTCGATACTGAAGACGAGGCAGTTGAATCAGATATAAACATTCTGAAAAGGATAGTGGCACCGGTTGTAGGCGAATAATATTTCTGATTCGCTGAGATTGATGAAGTTGCAATAGGGAAAGTTGCAGGAACATTGTTAACCTGATCTTTTTGAACTCCATACATTGCTGGGGCAGCATTGGAATTGGCACTTGTTTCACCGGAACAGCCCTGGTCTGTCAAATATGTAGTAAAGGATGCTGAGGAAATGGAAGCTGTTGCCGGGCCTTCTACAAGCCACCAGCTAGTGCTGGTTGCCCCGGTTATGCTGAAATAGCCAAGCCATGCAGTATATGCAGAGATGTAGCTGAATTTGAGATCAGTAAATGTACTTGATGTGATCGGAGACGAGATGTAGTTTGCTGTCGTGCAGGTAGCCGCAGCCTTCATCGAATTCAGTGCAAGAAGTCCTATCAGTGCTTTCGAATTGTCTTTTTTCTTAGTCGTGCATCCGATGAGGCCGAATGCCAGAAGGGCAGTAATGCTTATTAGCTTAGTTGCTGTTTGCTGTTTGCTGTTTGCTGTTTGCTGTTTGCTGTTTGAACAGATCCTGATTTCATTGGTTTTTCTCCAGTATTTTTTTAAGGATATAAAAAAATATAATGCATTCTGCTGAAGGTGCAAGTCTGGAAACATTCTTGCTGCCGGTTTCTTAAAGGCATTACACTGTTTTGTTCCTTAAATGATAATTGTATATTTATGGCATATCGTTCATTTTGTCCAGATTTTTTTTACGGAGAAAAATCGTTTGGTTTTTAACCGGATTCGGGAAAATAGGAGATTTGATTCTATCGGCGGCAGTCTTCGCATAAATGACTGCTGATTTTTCATCGAAAAACAGTATTCGTCCAAAAAAATCCTGAGAAAAAAGCTTTTCAGAAGCGGCAGTCAGGTCCAGTCGCTTTTTACTTTCCGGGAGGAGAGCAATTCCTGTCAAAATTTCAGCTTCCGTTACTGAAGAAATGAAAAAATTGGAATTTTTATTTGACTCAAACCATTCAAAAACAGTCCTATCTGGATTAGACCGCATCAATTCTGAGAGTACGTTGGTATCTAATAAATAACTATTCATTATAATGACTCTAAAAAGGTGTATTTCTCATTACGCTTCTTGCGGGCAGTGAGACATTGTCAAAATCTAAATCTTTGAATTGCTGCTGTATTTTGAGTGCAAGATTAGTCTGTGCGGGAAGCTTTTTTTTCTGCTTGAGAAATTCTGCAAAATCCAATAATTCTGTAAGCAGATCATCCGGAAGCTCCTGACTGATTTTAAAAAGATGTTCAGCTGCTGTCATTACTGCATTCTCCTTTTGCAGACAGTATAGCTCATCCGACCGAAAAGTCAATTCATTTCAATCCAGATCGTTGACTCTTTCTTTCCAGCCTTCCGGTTTTCTGCTGTTGTGCCAAATTGCTAAAATCCATATAATCGGTGCCCGGAAAAGATAGTAAATGTGATAAGGAAATTTAGCCACTGATGCCCAGCGTACACCGTCTGAATCTGCGGAACGGGCTTCCGGGTTTTCTTTGATCTGTTCCAGCTTATCAAAAACAGACACTGCAAATTCTTCTCCAGATGCCGATCTGTTTCGGTTGTGCCATTTTACAGATTCTTTAAATTCATTATTTGCTTCTGGATGGAATTGATAATTTTTTTCCAAGGATTTCCTCAATACCTGTTCTTACTTCTTCAGCTGATACTCCAATCTCCGGATTTTCCTCAATTTCACGGATTCTTTTTCTGAGCTCGTTTTCCGGTGTATTTTCGGAACTGCAGTATGTGCGGAACTTTGCATATTCGCTTTCTGAACTGCGGATGGAAAGGAAACCGGAAAAGGAGTCCAGAAATTTTATCTGGTCTGTATTGAGAATGGATATATTATCATTATACTGTATTCGGTTTATTGCGTTTTCTGTTTCGAAATTATGGATGAGCACATCCAGATTCTGATGCCGGGTCTGCAGTTCCAGAAATTCTGCCAGTACGCTGATTGTCTCCTGAATGCTCATTTGCCACCCCCGATTTGTCTATAACCTGCTTCAGATTTTGGGATTGTCAATGAAAAAATGAAACTGAAATCAATCCAGATCGTTGACTCTTTCTTTCCAGCCTTCCGGTTTTCGGCTGTTGTGCCAGATGGCTAAAATCCATACGATCGGTGCCCGGAAAAGATAGTAAATATGATAAGGAAATTTAGCCACAGATGCCCAGCGTACACCGTCTGAATCTGCGGAACGGGATTCTGGATTTTCTGATATTTGATCAATCTTATTCTTTACTGAATCTAAAAAATCATCACCGGAGCCTGATCTGTTTTCGTTATGCCAGTCATAGGATTGATTCAGTTCTTCTTCAGCTTTTGGATGTAATCTTAACTTTTTTTCCAATACGAACCTCTAGCCTGCTCACAGCTTCTTCCCAAGATACTCCAATTTCCGGATTTTCCTCAATTTCACGGATTCTATTTCTGAGCTCGTTTTCCGGTGTATTTTCGGAACTGCAGTATGTGCGGAACTTTGCATATTCTCTTTCTGAGCTGCGGATGGAGAGAAAACCGGCAAAGGAGTCCAGAAATTTTATCTGGTCTGTATTGAGAATGGATATGTTGTCATTATGCTGTATCCGATTTATTCCGTTTTCTGTTTCGAAATTATGGATGAGCACATCCAAATTCTGATGCCGGGTCTGCAGTTCCAGAAATTCTGCCAGTCTGCTGATTGTCTCCTGAATGCTCATTTGTCACCCCTGATTTGTCTATAACCTGCTTCAGATTTTGGGATTGTCAACGGAAAATTGTCATATTTTTTTCACTGAATCTCAAAATGCTGATCTTATTGCTTTCCGCAGGGGAAATCTTCTTGACCCTGTTTCTTTTTTTCCGCTTATTGTAGAATATGCAGAGCAGTACGTCCAGTCAGATAGAAGTTTTACTGAATCCTGAATGGTCGGAATTAGACAAGATTTCCGATATTCTGAAAACGTTTCTAGACCCCTCCGAATTCACTGAAGATCATTTCAGTGCAGTGTATATGGTGACTACGGAGCTTGTCGAAAACGGAATAAAATACGGCTATTTCCCGAACCCGGATTCCAAAATAAAACTCATTCTCAAAAAGAAAAAACATCGCTTTATTATGGAAGTAAAAAATCCAATTAAAGAAACTGAACTTGACCACTTGAAGAGGCTGGATTCCAAAATCCAATGGATCAGGGGTTATCAGAACCCCTTTGAAGCATATGTGGAAAGGCTGAAAGAAGTTTCGAGCAAACATCTTGCCGAAGGGGAAAGCGGTTTAGGACTTGTCAGAATTGCATACGAAGGACAGGCAATATTAGATTTTTTTGTGAATGAAGAAAACATACTTGCAGTATCTGCAGTATATGAGTATTAATATCATCAAATCAAGGGAACGGAAATGTCAGCAATAGAAACTCATCAGGATGGTCGTCTCACTCTCGAAATCAGCTTTGAACCTTCTCAGGTTACAGTCAAATGGCTGGGAGAGAGCAAGGAAAGAGAACCGATAAAATTTATCTCCCCTGTATTTGAACATATTTATTCAAAGGATTCCAAAAATCCAATAGTAATGGATTTCACTAAGCTTGAATATATGAATTCCTCTACAGTGACTCCTATTGTAAAACAGATTGAACACGCAAAGCGGGAAAACAGAAAGATCACTATTTACTATAAAAAGGGACTGAAATGGCAGGAACTGAGTTTTTCCGCTTTGAGAGTATTCAATATCCCCGGCTCTGTGGATGTGACTGGAATCTGATCTGAATGCTGTCAATCTTGAATATTTTCAAAGCTAGTCCTGAACTGGAAAGGTCCATGCTTGTTGTGGACAATTTTTCCGATTACCTGAATGCACTGATTCATTCCTGGCTCAAAACCCTGACTATTCTAGGTTTTACTCTTGTTCCGATTTTCTTTGTTCTGGATATTTTTATTATTCCTTCGGATCAGCAGCATCTTCTTCCTCGTTTTGCAGTGTACAGAGGATTTGCAACTGCCGTAGTCATTCTTCAGTTCTTCATTATCAGCAGGACCAAGCCTTCAAATCTTTCCTTTCTGCGTGGATATATATTCAATTTTTTTGTCTGCGGTGCAATTGTTCTGATGACAGTTGATCTGGGAGGATTCAATTCCTCGTACTATGCCGGACTGAATCTGGTAGTCATTGCTGTAAATCTTCTTCTTCCGTGGAAAGCATCTCACTCTGCTATGAACGGTCTTTTTACACTGCTTCTGTACGTAGGAATGAATGCCGCATTTGGAAAGGATTTTCAGCTCTACAATCTGATCAACAATCTGTATTTTATGAGTTCCACGATCATCATTGCAGCGAGCATCAATCACGTAAAACATATACTGATTCAGAAGGAGTTTGAAAGCAGGAAGGATCTCAAACAGGCAAGAGATGCTCTATGGAGCGAGATGGAAATTGCCAAACAGATTCAGACAGCACTGACTCCTCCAGACAATACTCTCGGCGGTTATGAGATGGCTGCAATTATGATTCCTGCCGAAGAGGTGGGAGGTGATTATTACGATATTATCCGAACAGACAAAAACCCTTGGGTGATGATCGGGGATGTTTCAGGGCATGGAGTGGAATCCGGTCTGATCATGATGATGACCCAGACTAGTGTCAGAACAGTCATTTCGGAAAATCCGACAGTCAGTCCGAGCAGACTGCTTGTTCAGCTGAACAAGGTCATCAAGGAAAATATCGCACTTCTGAAAGTGGACAGATATCTCACAATCACTGCGTTCTCGCTTCTGCCTGATAAGATCATATATGCCGGATCTCATCAGGACATCCTGATTGCAAGAAAGTCTTCTGCTGAAGTGGAAGCACTTCCTACGTACGGAACCTGGGTAGGGATGCTGGATGATGTGGAACCGTTTATGCAGGACAGAAGTTTCAGTCTGAATCCGGGTGATACGGCGCTTTTATTTACCGACGGGATTACTGAACTTGGTGCATCCGAGAAGAAGATGTACGGTGATGAAAAACTGAAAGAAGGTCTGAAAAAATACAGTCATCTTCCGATCAAGGAAATCATTGATAAGATTGTAAAAGAGGCAATTGCAGAATTTCCAAAACAGGAAGACGATATCACTCTTGTCATCATTCGAAAGGTATAATCCATGGTAATCAATGAAAAAAGAAAGACTGTCCGGCTTCGGTTTCATGATGAGGAAAACTGCAGAATAGAAATCAGCACAGGCGGAAAAACATACAACGGAAGAGTGTATGATTATTCCAGATTTGGACTGGGAATTTCGGTAGCCGAAAAAGAGAGCGCAGAGCTCCATACAGGGCAGAAAATTGACAGCTGCATCATCTATGCATTTGGAAAGAAAAAGGAACTTGGTACAGCAGCTCTTGTCAGAATGGAATCACATAACAGTGAGGTGCTGATCGGAATATTTCTGGATTCAGAATTTGTGGATATGGATTTCCTTCTGACGAAGCAGGCACTTTTTCTTCAGGAAGATGAAATTAAAAAAGTCAAAATGCATCTCTCTGTTCAGGAAAACCTTTCTCAGGAATTCATTGAATTCTGTTCTCATTTCACATTTGCTCTTTCACTCTACAAAATCTCTCTTGATGAGCTGGATGCTAAATTTATGCATGAGCCTGAAAGGCTGAAGGAAGCTCTGTTCAATTCTCTTCTTCAGGGAATAGGTAAGGAGTTTTATCAATTTCTTACTGATTCAATGATGGAACTGACTGCCATTACTGCGAAATATACCAAACTTGAAAATGAACGTTCGGGATTCTTCCTGAGAAAATCAGTTTTTCAGTTTATCCTGGAATCGGAGTTCATCAAGAGAACGAATATCAGGCCTAGAGGTTACGCCGGCGATTCTGTCATGATGGAGATGCTTTATCGGAATGAGTATCTCGGAAAGTCCTCCTTTGGAAAGATATTTCATAAACATGCCTGTGACACAAAGGCTGCCGATGCGGTGAGAAACAGAAGAAAACTCATCAATCATTTTATGAATGAGACTCTTTCCAAGTCCGATAAAAAGGAATTCAGAATTCTCTCAATTGCATGCGGTCCTGCCTGGGAAATTCAGGATTTCCTGAAAGACAGTCCTTACAGACACAAGGTAAAGATTCATCTTCTGGATCAGGATGATGAAGCATTGAATGAAGCCAAGAACGGCATACTTTCCATAGACAATCAGGGACAGCCTTTTTCATACGAATTTATTAAAGAATCGGTCAGAACGATTCTGAAGACAAAATCACCTGAGCTTCTTTTCGGACAGTTTGATTTTATTTATTCTATGGGACTTTACGATTATCTCACAGATTCAGTTGCAAAGGCCCTTACGATGAAGCTCTTTTCAATGCTCAGTGAGAAGTCTGTAATGATCATCGGCAATTACCATGAAACAAACGAAACCAGAAAGTATATGGAATATATAATGGACTGGGCACTGTATTACAGGGAAGAAAGCTCAATGCTTGAACTTCTCGAAGACATACAGGTCCCGATCCAGTCATTTGTGGATTTTGACGGATCGGGAACTCAGATGTTTCTAAAGGTGACTAAACTTTAGGCTGAGTATATGAATACAGTATAAGTCAGATTCCTGCCAGTAAACGTTACTGAATTTTGAATTATATTACACGGACAGTCTGGATTTTATCTGCAGTGAGTCTTCTGACAGACACTGCAAGCGAAATGCTGTATCCAATTATGCCCATTTACTTAAAAACAATCGGGTTTTCAGTTGTTTTAATCGGAATACTGGAAGGACTTGCTGAAGCAGCGGCAGGATTCAGCAAGGGTTACTTCGGAAAACTTTCCGATACTTCAGGCAGGCGTGTTCTGTTTGTCCAAGTCGGTTATGCTTTGAGTGCAGTCTCAAAACCAATGATGGCTGTTTTCATTTTTCCGCTTTGGATATTCTCTGCCAGAACAATTGACCGTTTAGGAAAGGGCATACGGACAGGAGCAAGAGATGCTCTGCTTTCTGAGGAAGCGACACCGCAGACAAAAGGAAAGGTTTTCGGTTTTCATCGCTCAATGGACACCTTAGGAGCTGTAATCGGGCCACTGCTGGCTTTGATATATCTGTATTATAATCCAGAAGATTACAAAACACTTTTTTATATTGCTTTTATACCGGGACTTTCTGCTGTTATTGCGTCCTTTCTTCTGAAAGAAAAAAACAAAACGACTTACGAGACAGGGTCTCCCATTCCCTTTTTTTCATTTCTGCATTACTGGAAAGAAAGTTCAGTTGCTTATAAAAAGCTGGCATCAGGACTTCTTTTTTTTACACTTTTCAACAGTTCAGATGTTTTTCTGCTTCTTAAGGCAAAAGAAGCAGGTCTTGACGATTCTGCACTGATCGGTGTTTATGTTTTTTACAATCTCGTATATGCACTGTCTGCATTTCCCGCCGGAATTATTGCTGACATCGCAGGACTTAAGACTGTATTCGTAACAGGACTCTTTTTATTTGCAGCAGTATATACGGGAATGAGCATCAGTAAGGATATGTACGTTTTCTTCGGCTTGTTTTTTCTTTACGGTATTTATGCGGCATCGACAGAAGGAATTTCCAAAGCATGGATTTCGAATATTACAGAGAAGAAAGATACAGCAACAGCCATCGGGACATTCTCTGCACTTCAGAGCATCTGCACAATGCTGGCAAGTTCAATGACAGGTCTGATCTGGTTTTATTTTGGTGCATCGGTCAGTTTTATTCTGACAGCCGCAGCTGCACTCATTGCAGCTGTTTTCATTTTGACAAGCATTCCAAAACCGGCTGCAGAGTGACACCTGTTCAGCTGTGAGCCAACCTTCAGCTGTGGGCCAGCCTTCAGCTGTAGGCATCTTCCAGAACATGCCTGACCTTTTCTGCCTTCTGATTTCCAGGATCGATCAGTTTCACTTTGTCCAGAAGTTTCTTAGCACGTTTCCAGTTTTTGGTGTATGCATACATATCTGAAAGATGGATAAGGTTTCTCACATTGCCCGGCTCCCTGAGTTTGACACGTTCAGCAATCTCGATTGCTGCTTCCAGATCCTGGTTCATTTTAAGACAGTAGGAGGCTTTGATCATAAAAGATGTGTTTGCCTCATTTGATTTCAGATACTGTCTGCAGAGTTCCGCTCCCTTGTCAAACATCTTCATCTTCATATAAAGCTGAAGAGTATAATTCACGAGTGTGAAATTGAATGGATGGACAGTTCTGGCCTCCTCCATTATTTTCAGAGAGGTTTCATAGTTTCCGTCTTGGAAATATTTTGCAGCTCTTTTTATATACTTTGTAATTTTGCTTTTTTCTTCAATATCTTCTTCTGTCTCTCCCTTATAGTAAATCGACATCAGAGAAAGATCATCCATCAGCTTGTATTTTCCTGTAATGACCTTGAATATTCCGTTCAGGTCGCCTTTTGCTTCCTCTACGCGCTTCAGAATCAGAGTCTCGTCTTCGTTGATGACCCTGTCACTGTTTTCCTGTGCCTCAGAGAGAACCACATCATCTTTTCCGTCAGAACCGATGATCAGAAGATCGCCCGGCATCATTCTGAAAGTGGAAACGAATATTTCATTTTTCACTCCGGACGTTCCCAGCTTTCTGAAATAACTGTCTCTTTCGGCAAAGTCGGCAATCCCGTCTCTGTAAAGAATCATCCAAGGGTGTTCAGCGTTGATGTAATAGACAAGCCCTGTATCCGCTTCCACAAGTCCGAAAATCAGTGATACAAGCATTGATCCGTCAAAACTCTCGAAAATCTTGTGCATTTCCTTGAAGGCACTTTTGATCCACATCTCCGGCGGAACTTCAGACTGTGTCTGGTATGCAGATGTTCTCTGTATGATGGACTGAAAAACTGCACCGAGAACAAGTATTCCCCCTGCCCCCTGCATCGATTTCCCCATTGCATCAGCATTCAGAAATACAATGTATTTTTTTCCTCTTAAAAATATTTCCTGAGAGGAACAGAGGTCTCCTCCAATTTCCATATCTCTTTTTCTGAACTGGAATTCTTTCTTCTGTTTGACAAAGAAGTCGACAGCCACTTTGCCATTGTTGTCTACAGTTTTGATTCCTAAAGGTTTCAGGAGCAGAGTTGTCAGGAAGTAGTCCCCATCCTGCTGATTTTTCAGATTCTCTACCTGATCAAGAGTATATCTGAGTTCCTTTGTTCTTTCCTTTACTTTTTCTTCGAGCTGATTGGAATACTCTTCGAGTTTCTCCTTGGACTCACGGATGGATTTTACCATTCCGTTGAAAGATGTTGTCAGATATCCGATCTCATCCTGAACCTTGACAGGAACCTCAACAGTCAGATTGCCTTTTCTGACTTTTCTCAGTCCGTTCAGAAGATTTTCAAGAGGAGTGACTAATGCACCTTTCATAAACAGCGGTGTTCCTATAAAGAAAAGAAATATGGAAACCAGGAGGATATAGGTTAAAAATTTTCCAGTTGAATGAATGAATTTTCTGTATCCTATATAAGAAAAACCTAATTCATGAACCAGGTCGGGCGAACTTTCCTGATAAGCCAGGAAATGAGATTTTCTGTCGGCACTTTCTCTTACTATTCTCTTCCCTTCCGGAAGAACAGGTGTCAGATAACGGAGCAGTTCCAGTTTGAGCTGAGGACCTCCCGAAGAAGTTGTTTCCGAGTGTCTCAGTATTGCTTCCTTGTACCTTGCCATTTCCGGAGGTGTTTTTGCAAAATAAGCCTTCAGTTCATCTCTGAAGTCTTTTTCACTCATTTCCTTTATTTTATTGGAATGATAGTATAAGGTTCTTTCCTTCGAGACAAGAAACTGAACCGAGTCGTTGACCGGTTTTTTTCCTGAATAGGAACTCAGATAATCCTTCAGTGAGAGTTTATGCGGCTCAAGGTACTGGGAATTTCGGATCGGGATGGAATCCAGTTTTGCAATGATTTCCTGTGCTGTGAAGTTTTCCGGAAACAGTCTCAATGATTCCACGAAATAGGAATTGATCAGTTTGGGTTCAAATTCAGCAATCTGAGTTTCATTCCTGTTGTAGCTGAATTTTATTTCTCCGGTGGACGGTCTGTATTCCATCAGGTAGTCCAGATTTGCAGGACGTTCGCCTGCCTTCAGAACAAGTTTCAGATCGTTTACCCTGTCCTCATCATAGGAAAATTCCTTGTCCTGCATAAAGACATAAATAATGATATTGTAAACAAAAACAAAAGTCAGAAAACTGATTCCGACAATCTTGAAAAGAAATGTGCTTTTATCCTTTGTTGTATTGATGAATGCGATCAGAATCAGAAATGTGCCGACTGGGGTGAGCATTCCCAGGGCAGCCATCAGTGCATCTCTGCTGATATAGCCGTTTCTGTTCATTGCATTGATGGCTGTCGGAATCACCATATCCAGAATCAGTGCGATAATGATAATAATAACTGCTGTTCTTTCTTCTCCTTTGTGAGTCAGTGCTTTTCTGACGGCAATCCCCATTGCGAACAGAATAAACAGGATCAGAAAAACGCTGTAACCCTTGAAAAACAGGGGGACCTTAAGGTCGTAACTTTGTCCAGACAGATCAAAATACAGCTCTGAGCTGGGACCTACAGCAAGGAGCCAGATTCCGAGCAGTGCAGAAATAATACACTGTACAATCAGAGACCATTTGGCAAATTTGGGGTTTCTGAGTCTGGGAAAATAGATTAGAAACTGGGCCAGGAGAGTAAAACGCATTGGAATGGAAATCAGAGTCAGATACCTGGAAAATGAGGACGGATAATAAAGACCGTTATTCAGAAAATAACCGGTTCCGGGGATTGCAATGAAAAGAAACATCAGTCCCAGGTAAGTTGTTGCTCTCGAATGATTTGGGAGTTTTAACAGAAAAACGGCAGCCCCGAAGGTAATCAGTGCGGTTAAAATAGTACTGACTGTAGAATAATTAATATAAAAACTTTGGATAATTTCCATGTCTGACCTTTGCGGGTAAGAGTGTACTGACTTAGTTTTTTTCTTCAAGTACTAATTTAAAATTGTTTCTCAATTTGCTCATTTTGGGACAGTATGCAAAGGTTGTCTCGAGTAAAATACAGGGATTATTTATGCTTCCATATATTCCGATACTGTTAAAGTGAGAATTCTTCTTATTTTACTTTTTGTCTTTGCTGAATGCCGTACAATAAAACTGAAATCGGTCCAGTCTGATGAAAAGTATAAACCAGAAATGAGAATCGAGAAATTCACTGTAAAAAATAATACGACAGGCAATGACCGCTATGCAAGTCAATTTACCGCAGTATGGAAAAAGTCACAGAAGGAAAGTATTTCTGAGGAATTTCTGGCAGGAGGGGTAAGGGAGGAATATTACAGCACTGGTCAGTATTTGTTTTACTTTTCTTGGGCAGTAATTTCCGGGTATTCTATGACAGTGATTCCATTTTACAGAAAAGAGAAATCGAAGCTGCTGCTAAAGTCAAAAAGCAGAAATGCAGAAAAGGTTTATGATCTGGAATATACAGAATGCTTTGCGCTCCTGCTGCTGCATTGTGCTTTCTTTGAAGATTTTCAGCCTGCACTGATGGGTTTGGAGGAAAGGATAGAAAATGAAATTATCAATCAAGCTGTGTATGATTATTTAAAGAATAATGAACATTTTCCTAAATAATTTATGCCTGCTCTTTTGAATCAGTATCTGCTATACAAGGCAGTACTGGAAGTACCGTATGAACACTCAGCATTTATCAATGTTTCATTAAAAGATAAAACTGTTTACGGAAATTTTTACGGATTGATCATGAATCTGGAAAAAGTATTCATCCAAAACCGTAATTGCTGTGGATGAATACTTCAGCTTATGTCTGCATCTCTTCAGAATAATGCATTGAACTGGAAGAACATGAAGTACCCCTGCGATGCCGCTCCGCTTGCACCCCTCGCAACTGATGTATTTATATTATATCCGTTTATATTTCCGGAGACTGTCGGATCATAAGTGACAACTGCATTTTTCTGCCCTTTAACAGCATTTCCTGCAGTCAGCACCCCTCCTCCTATCCAGAGAGATACATAATCATGAAATCCGTACATCCAGGTTAAATCCAATTCATTGTAGATGTTTCTTCCTCTGTTTCCTGTGACTGCTTTGGATGAATAATCCGTGGTTGCTCCTGCATTTGCAGCACCATTTACAGCATACCAGGCATCGTTTGTCTGGGTTTTTATATTCCAGAAGTAAGATGCGTGAAATGTTCCCCATTTCTCTGTTTTATGTGAAATGCTGATTTGAGTGCTTTTCAGGTTTTTCATATCTATGTTTTCTGACGTTCCTGCCATATTGTTCCAAGGAGCAGTTCCCATTCTCGGACCGGGCAGTGTCTGAAAGGTTCCGTTTGTTCCGTCGCCTGACCGGTTATCACCGGTTGCATAGATATACTGCAGACCGATGCGTGTCCTTTCAAAAAAGGTATATCCTGTCTGAGCAACATACATTGCACCTGCATATTTCTGGTTCTGGTTTGTAAATGTTCCAGCGGGAAGTCCGTTTGCTGAAAGAAACTGATTTGCTGCAGCGTTGACTGCTGAATTGCTCACAACCCTGGTTCCAGTGAGTCCAGTCTGCCAGGCTGATTCAAAAGTCCAGTCCCATCCTTTCCAGGGGCTGTCCTGCGCAAGCGCATTCGCGGCTGTTCTGTTTGTCAGTCTGAATCCGGTGGTAATCAGATTATTCTTCTGTTTTGTCCAGGGACTTTGGTACAGATAATTCCCCAGATTTGCATTGACTGAGGCCAGTGAAGTTGCAGTTGTCGGATAATAGGGAGTTCTCGCAGTCAGAAGACCCAATGAATACAGATCCAGGTGAAACCAGTTTTTCATTTTCACTGTATTGTATGTTCCGAAAATATACTGGTTTGGCTGACCCTGATTGAGTGCCAGCTGTTTCCCTGTGGCAGGATCCACTGTTGAACTGAAAATAGGCGCGTTTGCAGAAAGCACATTGTTTGTTCCTGACTGATTTCCTGTCAGTTTGTATCCTAATATATGGAAATTAAAATATTCTTTATCTATCATCAGTCTTGCCCCGTCATAGGAAAGACCGTTGATTGTCCAGTTTGCTCCTCCCAGCATTCTCTGGTCCCCGTAGGCGGGTATCTGACGTCCAATCTGAATTTTTACATCGAGAGGAAGGTTCTTCATCATAAACCAGGCCTCTCGGACAGTTGTCTGACTGGGGACAGTATAAGAATTTCCTGCAGTCAATGTGTTTCCTGATCCTGCAAAAGTATTTGCTCGCACATCGCCGACGCTTGCAGGTGTCGACCCTCCGAAGACCCTGGCATCCTGAAGATTAATCTTCATACTGAAATAGGGACTTGGGTCAATGATCATAAACAGCTGAGTTGTCTGAAGTGCTCTGGAAATATATCCCTTTGCCTGCTTGTCGAAACCTAAATTAAATCTGTCTTCATATCGGGTCCTGATATAGGCTCCTGCACGTATCCAGTCGTTCAGCCAGGGCTTCTGATTTTTATTGAAGAACTTTGACTGATCTGCATCAATGAACATGGAGCGGTTGTAATCCGGTGTCAGTCCTCCCGTCTTCAGCGGAGATACATAACTGTCTTCGGTGCCGGATTTTACTGAGCTGGATGAATCTGTCTGTCTAAGTCTTTTTTTCAGCGCTTCCAGTTCTTCCTGATTTTTCTTCAAAGACTCTTCAATTTCTTTTACTGCTCTGGCATTTTTTTCATTTTCCTCACTGCTGTCTCCCTGAGAATATAAGGTTCCTGACAAAGTGAAAAATATTGAAATAACAGTGATAAATATCTTCATTCTAATCTCCTATTTTTAACGTTCCTCCGTCCGCTCTGGAAAATGAGCAGCCGGAGAAGTATATTTTTTACAGACCAGTTTTATCCCAGGCCATTGTTTCCGTGATAAAGTATGTTCCCCCGTAAATCTCCAGAAGTTCCGATACAGAATCTGTCAGTCTGGCTGCCTTTTCCTGAGAACACACAGACAAAATATATGTACAGGAAAGAACAGTCAGCACATTTTCCGCACTTTTGGAGCCTCGTTCTCCCCTTCCCGCAATATCCTTGAATACAGTATAATTAAGACCGATACTGTCCATTATTTCAAGCGTTTTCTGCAGGACTACATTCGCGACAATAAGTTCCACTCTGAATGCTTTAATCATAATATTATCCTTATGCCAGATTTGAAATGATGTAGTAGTAAATTGGAATTCCTACAATAATGTTGAAAGGAAAAACCATCGAAAGAGCCACTGAAAGATAGATGCTTGGATTTGCCTGGGGTATGGACATTTTCATTGCTGCTGGAACTGCAATATAGGATGCGGAAGCACAGAGCACTGTAAACATAAGCGCGTCTCCTACAGGCATATGAACCAGCTTGGTCAGTATAATTCCTAAAGTCGCGTTGATAAAGACCAGGAAAAAACTGATGAAGACCAGGAAAAAACCTACTGATTTCAGTTCTTTGAACCGTTTTGCAGCAGAAAGTCCCATATCCAGAAGAAAGAAGGACAGAAATCCTTTGAAAAGTTCCTCGGTAAAGGGTTTTTCTGCTTTCCAGCCAGCTTCACCAGTGACGTATCCGACGACCAGTGCGCCCATCAGAAGGAATACTGAATCTCCCAAAAATGCTTCATGAATCAGTTCTCTCCAGGAAAATGTTTCCTTATGCACGGAATCCTTTCTTCTGCTGACTCTGTCAAGGATGACAGCAATGATGATGGCAGGAGATTCCATCAGTGCAAGTCCTGCAACAATAAATCCTCCGTATTCCAATCCTTTGTTATGAAGAAATGACCCTGCAGTTACGAATGTGACAGCTGAGACAGATCCGAATGATCCTGCAAGGGCGGCAGAGTTATGAACATCCAGCTTTGTTCTGAAAAGAAAATAGGAATAGAGAGGAACGACGACTGCCATTGCTGTGCAGGCAAATAGAGTCCAGACGTGTTCCATCGAAAATTGAGTGCTGTACAGTTCGTGACCGCCCTTAAACCCGATGGAAAAAAGCAGATACATTGAGAAGAATTTTGAAAGCTGATCCGGAATTGTAAGATTTGACTTTAAGAACATGGCAAGCAGTCCTAAAAAGAAAAACATTACAGGCGGATTCAGAAAATTTTCGAATATTGATTTAAAGTCCATTTTGGCCTCCTGAACTTGGTTCTATTCTTGCACAGACCTGAACCGAAATCGTCCTGTCTTACAAACCGGAACGTTTTTTTGGTGGGATTTTCAGGACTTTTTGAAATTCTGGAATTCAGACCAATGATGAAATCTATGCAAGTGATAATTTTTATGCTTTTGTATTTTCCTTTCATTTCAGTCTATTCGGACAGTTTTATTCAGACCTCGCCTGCCCTGCAGGAAACGGATATTGCAAAATATGCGGAAATATCTGAGCAGGAATTTTCCGACTGCAGGAAAGCGGTTGAATCATCGGAAGGGCTCTGGCAGAAAAATATAAAAGAATCCATCGTGTATCCCGGAGAAAAAAAATCTCTGTGGCTTCGCTGGAATCTGGAAAATCAGGACGCTCAGTCCATTGAAAAGTATATCCTCTTTTTCTGGAACAATCCTGAAAAAATCCGAATCTGCCAGAATCAGGAAGAGAGCTGGAGTCTCGTTCAGGCGGAAATGCAGCTGAAGGATCAGCACTGGATTCATGAGCTGATTCTCCCTGTAATAAAAATCAGTTTCTCTCCCAATGAAAAGAAAAGTGTCTATATCAGGATCGAATCTCATCAAAGCGTAAAAATTCCGGTCAGTCTGGTGGAGCAGGAGGAACTGATTGCGCAGATCAAGCTGACCTCAAACCTTCTCTGGCTTTTCGGAGGTTTTGTGCTTATCATTATTCTATATAATATCTTTCAGATCTTTTATGCAGGAGATTCAGTCAACTATTACTATATACTTTATATTTTGTCGATGGCCGCAAGTGTTTTCCTGAGCTTCGGACAGGGAAACAGAATCTTTGCTGTCTTGAAGGATTTTCAGAATATTGAATTTCTTTTTCTGGGTCTTTCCGGTTTCGGTGCGGCTCAGTTTTCCAGAAAATTCCTTTTTACTCAGGAGAATATTCCATATCTGGACAGACTTTTGCAGCTCATTTCCTTTGTTCTCCTTGCCTTCTCTGCTATCTGGATATTTCCTGTGCCGTCTGATATCTTTGTCTGGGGCTTTTCAGCTGCCTCCGGTGCAGGGGTCTTGCTGATCCTCGCGGCCGGGCTGATTTCCGTAAAAAATGACAGCAGTTCTGCTGAATGGTTTCTTTACGGATGGATGGTATTTACTGTTCTCGGAATTCTGAACATTCTCTATCATCTTCACTATCTCCCATATAATATAATTATAGTATATTCTTTTGTGTTCTATGTTCCTCTGGATTTTTCCATCCTGAACATTGCAATGTTTAAAAGAGTGAAGTCAATTGAACTTGAGAATATTCTCAATCAGGAAAAGGCAGACATACTCGAAACAGAACTGATTAAAATCAAGTCGAGAACCAAATATGAAAAGTCTCATATCAGAGGCTTGAACAGAGAAAAGATTGCCGGTCAGCTGAAGAATTTAATGGAGACTGAAAAAATATTTCTGGATGAAGATTTAAGATCCGGGGATCTGGCTGCAATGCTTCGGCTGACACCCCACCAGTTTTCAGAATTTCTGAGTGAAGTGATGGAAACGAGTTTTCACAGACTGATTCAGGAATACAGAATCAAGGAAGCAATGATTCTTCTCAGACAGGACAAAAACAGGAATGTGCTGAACATCGGCCTTGATGTAGGTTTTCAGTCCAAATCTGCATTCAATTCTGCATTTAAGAAAATTACAGGGATGACTCCGATGCAGTATAAGAATCAGACTGCTGACTCAAGTGCATCCTGACAGAAAGGATATGCCTGCACAGCCCTCTTGACGTTTCATGGTCAGTATACCATTTGCAGGTGCATCTCGGCTTATTGTTCTGAATCAGCACCCTGTGCACAACGTCGCCTGAACCTTTGACTTCTGCCTCGATCAGATGTTCTGTCCGGTTCAGTATTCTGACCTCATCTCTTTCAGCTGCTTTTTTTGCTTTTACAAGACGAGGATTGAATGAAAGAAGACGGCTGAGTTTAAAAGGAAGTCTTCTGTAATAATGCTTTCTGCTGTCCAAGTCAAATCCCAGAAGACCTATGGAATAAAGTGAAGCCAGAGCGTTTATCATCATTTCCTGACTGAGACTGTTTTCCAGAACAAGTTCTTTCGGATTGAATGTTTCATTTGTTCTGAAAAGGCTGCTGATTCCGATGATCCATTCTTCCGGGATTTCTTCTGTCAGATTTTCCAGATTCTTTCCTTCACCGGAAAACCCTCTGTAAATCCCTGCAGAAAATACAAACAGCATATTCACATCTTTAAAATGAAGATTGAATGCCGAACACTGTTCTTCCGGATCTCTGTAAACCGAGACTGATTCAATGAACGGCAGAAGTGTTCTGATCAGATTCAGTCTGTGAACTCCTCCTAATCTGACAGAGTTTTGTTTTTCGATTGGGGATAAAAAATATCCATTTGTATTCTCTGTGAGAAAATAGTCAGATTTGACTGCACCTGCCGGAAGTGCCTTGAAAAGCTCGACAGCCTGAATCCTGGTCATCTGAAATGCAGATTCCATCTGAGAAAGATAGTACTGAACATTGCCGAGACCCCGTATCCACTTGTCGGGCAGACTGACTTTCTTTTCTGTTACAGAACCTGCAGGAGTAGTAATTTTCAGATGATCGTGTCCTACCCCTAAGATCATAGTTTCTGAACGGTTTACCATATTGAAGGCCCGAATGATCGGATCATTAAAATCTACATTGGTGCATCCCGAAGCCAGAAATTCTCCGTCCACTGCATCCTTCCGAACATCCACTCTGGCGTATACACCGGCACAGGAGGAAAATCCCTCGAACCGTATTTCACCGCTGCCTACAGATACAATCGGATCTCTCATTGCAGCTCTCTGCTCAGGTCGGATGGAAAAATGTGATTTTACTGTTCTTGCCAGAACACTCAGACATCTGGAGATAATGAAAGAATCTATAAATTTTCCATAAAAAAAACAGGGAATCTTCTGATCCTCTTCGATTTCAGTGCAGTGAGAAAGGAGAAATTTCTTCTCTGAATTTTCTTCAATAAAAGCGGATGAATCTGTGTAATTGTATTCGTAGCTTGAAAGTGTCATATTTCTCCCTTGTATTCTGTTCTTTTTGATGAACCTTTGTCAAGTCACACTTAGGAACAGCTTTTTTCCTCTGTCATCTTGAAGGAGCAGAACTGAGCAGACTTTGTTTTTCCTACATTCCCCAGACAGTAATTTTCCTGCCTTCAAATTCCATTTCCTTTATGAAAAGTTTTTCTTCCCAGGGTCTGTCTTTGGTTCTGTCAAAAATGACAAGATGCGATTCTTCCGCACTGCACTTGTCGGAGTATGCCGAGACCTGTTCCAGGCCTTCCTGCAAAGTTTTCTCTAGGGTCTTATGAAGAAGCTTGCATTCAATGACAGCTTTTTGTGATACAGAATGATTTTTCTCGTCGGGATACCATTTTACATAAATGTCTGTTCTTCTTGTGCCGAGACCGTATTCACGGTTGATGACACCGCCTCCGTTTACGATGCGCTGCAGAAATGCCTGCAGTAAAAGCTGCGGTCCTGCTTCCCGATATGCAAACCGGTCAATCCAAATCTCTGAATTCTCCTGAAAAAATTCCTGAAACGCTTTGAGCAGCTTATAAAAATCTATTTTATTTGTAACTTTATCAACATACCATATGTTCTGATAGTTCAATCCATACTGCCATCCTGAGGTCAGTTCCCTCGGCAGTATCTCCCGGTAAATTTCATTGGATATATTCAGTTCCTTGTTCGGCTTTCTGGTAATCAGTCCCAGATCAATCACATACTGTGCATCATCGTCGTTAAACTGATATGTAGAATCATCGCCTTTTAACATTGGTTCGATAATTCTCCGAACTCGGTCTTCTTTCAGTTTGTCTGTGAGCTGATCTAAATGAGTGTCCCTTCTCAATATCAGACTTTCTTTGGCATCTTTGAACATTTCCACAGTAATGGGTCTGGCCCTGTCTTTGGATTCAGCGGTTCTGAAGCAGGCTTCATAAGCCAGAGCATTGACGAGCCACGGCTGTCCGCCGGTATAGTCCCAGGCCAGATCCAGAATTCCGTCCTCAAATGTCTGTCCCGTTTCTTTTGTGTGCTCTGCGTAGAGTGATGCAATTTCTTCTTTTGTAAAATTTCCTAGTAAAAGGGATTCTGCTTTGATATTGAACGCTGACCCGCCTGTAATGATTTCCTGTGTCCTGGAAGAATGAATTCGATAGTCGCGGACATCCCGCACACCGCAGAGAACAATGGACTGCGGAAAGGATTCCGGTCTGTCTGCATACCCGGAACGAATCTGTCTGAGAACAGAAATTAATGTATCTCCGATCAGAGCATCTATCTCATCTATAAACAGAACAACTGGTTTGTCTGATTTTTTTGATAATAGGGAAAATGCTCCTGTAATGGCATCCATCTCCCCTTTCTTCAAAATAGCTTCCCGTTCCATTTCTAATGTGTTTGTATTCCAATAGTTTTTTTCGCAGTCTGCAGTTCTGCTCAAAATTCCCTGCACGGCTTTAAAAACATCTTCTCTGGCTGCCTGTGCTCCTTCAACATTTACATACAGTGCTCTGTATCTGCCTTCCTTGTTCAGATACTTCATCAGAGATAGCATACAGCTGGTTTTCCCTGTCTGTCTGGGAGCATGAAGGATGAAGTATTTTCTTGCTTCGATGAGAGCAAGAATTTCATCCAAATTCCACCTGGACAAAGGATTCAGCGTGTAATGAATATCTGCTTGATTTGGTCCGGCTGTATTGAAGAATTTCATATTTTCCCTATCCTGCTTTCAGCAGATGAAACTGTCAAGCTGTAATTAAATGCTGCACTGTCCAAAAGAATGACAGGGAAGAAAATAGGTTTTATAATGATAAGATTCAATCAGAAAGCTCTTCATATGCAGATTCGATCTTTTTGAAATTCACCGGAAGTTCCTTTCCTTTAGAAGACTGAATGCAGTTTTTCAGAATTTCGAGATGCAGACTTTTTTCTTCTTTTGAGCTTCCCCTTCTGTCAATGTACTCCATCAGACGGACAACAGGTCCATATTTCTCTGCGATCATCTGCCCGATGATCTCAGAAAGATACTCCTTCTTCAGAAAATTTTCTTCTATCGCAAACTTGATGTATTCTGCGCCAAGGGCCCTGATATGCTTCTTCTCAAACAGAAGACAGGCTCCGACAAGAATCCAGCCTGCATGATGAATGCGGACTTTATTTTCTGCAATAAAACGTATCCCATATTCCACCCAGTCACAGTCGTCTGCATCGTTCCCCGAGGTAAACTTTGGAATATAACGGGAAAGCATTGCATCCGGATAATGAGGAATCAGACTCAGGTGCATAGGATCCAGGTTGACTGATTTATTGTAGACTGCACCGGCAGATGTATAATAAAAAAGTTTAGGGTATTCTTCTGGAACGGCCTTAGTCTTTGCTGCATAATCATGAAGCCAGCCATCATGGTTTATTAATGATATTCTTGGCTGTTCTTTTTTCTTGGAATCTCCTGAGCTGATGCTGAACTGAGGAAGAAATGGACGGACAACAGAGGGATAGTCTGCTGCGGAAGTTTTTTCAAATTCCTTGAATACGCCTTCAGGATCTTTTGTTCTTGCGATCTGTGTCCAGAGAGGAAGGAGTTCCTTGTCCGTTTTTATCCTGTCCTGAATTCCAAAAAGATACTCCAGAGCAGAAGAATAATTTCCTTTGAGTTTTTTGATTCTCTCTTTCAGACCGGCTGAAACTTTTTTTTCAGAGACTCTGCTGCAGGCAACGATCAGATCTTCCATATCTGGTTCTTCTTTTGCCTTCTCATATTCTTCCAGCTTTGAAATCAGAGTTTCCGGATCAGTGTAAAAAGGTTCAACGGAGGGAGTGGATAAAAACGGAAGTTTATTTCCTTTCTGCATTTTTCTGTGAAGAAGAACGAGCTTGTTTCTGAAGAATGTATTCCAGGATTCATCTTTTTTTTCAGAATAGGATTTTGTTTCTCCTGTCCAGTTCTGCACAAATTCAAAAAGATAAGAACCGTAATCGGAATTTTCCAGCTGCTTTCGGTAAGGCTTGATCTGTTTTGCAAAATCGGCAGGGATACTGTCTTGAAGCTGATTCAGCCCTTCCGCAAAAATTTCAATACTCCAGGTATTGTCCGATTTGATGACTTTTCCAATATAAAAAAGAAGATCATCCCAGTTGTCAGGAATACTGATCTTGTTCATTTTCTTACTCCCTGCTTTTGAATCTTTTTTAATTCTTTTTCTGTATTTGTATTGCCGGACCCGCCTCCATCCAGAAGGAGAGCCTTTGCCTTTTTTTTAAGGGCTGAATCATATTCCGAAACAGTTTTCTTCAGACCTTTCTCATCCTCAAGCTGAATCATTATTTCAGCAGTCTTGAGCTGGACCTTCTCTGAAGTCTGGGTGAAAAGTATTTTGAGACCGTCTGCCAGACCTTTTTTCAGTTCGGGGAATTTCTGAATTCCGTAATCAATGACAGAGAGAATACCAAGGATCGATTTATCGATTTTTTCAACAGCAAATACAGACTGTACATTTGATATATATGACTTATAATTGAAATTTTCTTCTTTGCTGATTCTTTCAGCAAGACCCTGAGAAAAATTGATCAGTTGAGTATTGCCGGTATTGAAAAGAGAAAAAATCAGATTCTGATATTCCAGAAGTTCTGAATTTGAAGGCTTAAAAAGCTCCAGAATGCCGCAAAGCCAGACGAGATGGGGTTTTTTCCAGTTGTTTAAAAGGGACCCCAGAAGATGTCTGACAATGCTCCTGTCAGTAACGGCTTTCTTTTCAATGAGAATCTTGAATACTTCCGTCCAGTAAACCCCTGCTTTGACACTCAACCCATTTGGATATTCAATTGTCTCGCATTTTATGGATTCCAGAACGGGAATCTCATACTTGTAAAACTGGAGGAAGACTTTTTCAAGAATGTCTCTGTTCTGAATCAGATACTCTGCATCCCTGATATGACTGTTCTCAAAACCGTAAAGAGTAAAAAAAAGAACTGTAAATATATTTTCATTAAATTTTATCCAACCATTTTTATGGAGATTCCATATGATTCGGAAATTCTGCCAGAAGTACCTGTCCCTGGATTCATCTTCAAGATATCTGTCCATATAATTCGGAGGGAATTTTCTAAAATATTCTTCGAGAGGCTCTGATCCAATCTTGGCATCATTGATAAACCAGTGAAGTGCAGAAAACCCATTGAAGTATTTTGTTTTCTCTATATCCTTGTAAGATCTGATGCAGACGATAAAAAGGTAATTTACATAAGTGTTTCCCAGAAGTTTCCTGTCTTTTTCCGTATACTGAGTCAGTTCACTGATGACTGAATAACGCTGCTCGTCTGTCAATGAGGCGCCATATTCCAGAATCTCTTTCCAGTTTTCCGATTTAATCAGTTTTTTTATAGACTCCAAACTGTCTCCTTAAGTCATTGCGGCAAGGGTACTGCGCTGCATTACACTGCTTTAAAACAGGAAACAGATTCGTCGGATCTGTTTTTTCAGCAAGCCAAATTTACCTTTTCGGAAATGAATTTCGCCCGGAAGTGTTCAGGTCAGAAATACTTTCGTTGTCATTTATATTGATTACCAAAAGTAATTGCGCTGAGAATCTTGATCTTACCGATCCGGCGAGACTGAAATATGAAAAGACTTTTGAATATGATTATAAAAGTCTTCATATTTGCGAATTTAGAAACTCATCTGTTTTCGTCCTGCGGAGAAGTCTCATATATGAAATATTCAATGACAGTTTCTGAATCTGAGGATTCTGCAAATTGCTTGCATTGCAGAGGGAAGAAAATTTAATAATCTCTTCATATGGACAAACTTGAATATTACAGAGTCAGAGAATATGCAATGTATGGAGAGCCTGCCTGGTGGGGCATTCTCTGTCTGGACAGAAGCACAAAAAAGGGCAGGTCCCTGCTTCTCAGCGGATTACAGGAGAATCTGAAAATTTTCCTGGAGGTGGAAAAGTTTTCAGAAGAAAAGAAATACTCAGACAGTTTTGTAAAAAACTTTTCCGGAACAATTATGTATATGAGCGAAATTGAATTTCCAGGGAAAAAGAAGACTGCTGATCTGGAAAAGAAACTCTTTGAATGGATTGATGACAAAACTTCCAAATCATTTCAGAAGCTTTCCGAGGATTTTCAGAAGTACAATGCAGAAGTGTCTGCAGAATCTTATTTTAAATCTGTTAAAAAACTGGAAAAATTTTCCACCCGCGACCCTTGGGCATATTTTCGGTACTACTGGTCGGACAAGACGAAATTCGGATCCAATGAATCTTTCTTTTTCAGCGATGGTGACAGTCTTTATGAGAAAGATGTGGAAGACGACGGTGAGCCGGGTTCATTCGAGCTGGAAAAAACTTAAATCTTAGATTTTATATTCAGGCCATTTTTCGGCTGAAATGTTTTCTGAATGCATTTTCATTTAACAGTTTCTGATTCACCCTGTGCTTCAGTTCTGCCCAAGACTGCAGGCGGTCTGCGGCGCAAGGTAAATTAGTAGAACAATTTATAGAATTTTTTATCAAAGGAACAAGGATGTATCAGGAAAAGAACTGGATTCTTTTAAGAGTGTTTCTGACTGACAGAGACAAATATGACGGCAGGCCGCTGTATTCAGAAATTGTACTGAAATGCAGAGAGCTTGGACTGAAAGGAGCAACAGTGCTTCGAGGACTGATCGGGTACGGAAATTCCGGGGTTCTTCATTCTGCAGGCATTCTTTCCATGTCGGACTCTCTTCCTCTTGTGCTGGAAGTCTGTGATGAATCAGATAAGATAGACTCTGCTCTTCCTTTTTTCAGAAAAATGATGGATGAATCCGGATGCGGAGGTCTCATCACTATGGAAGCTGCAAGAGTCATTCATTTTGATGAAAGAAAATCCGATGCCTGATGCAAAAACATTTTTCCTTGTTTTTCTGGGAAGCGGAACCGGCGGTGTGCTCCGGTTTTTCATTTCCAGGTTATGTGCGAAGTACTTTCCGCTGTTTCCTTTAGGAACACTGACTGCAAACCTTCTGGGAATGTTTTTAATAGGAATACTTACAGTATGGTTTATAGATAAAAATCTGATCAATTCCCCTTACAGGGAAATGATCCTTGTCGGATTCCTCGGAGGACTCACCACTTTCAGCAGTTTCGGATATGAAACATTCTCTCTTTACAGAGAAGGGAGAATGGATGCGCTCTTCTTTTACCTTTCAGGAAATATGCTGATCGGTTTTGCCCTGCTGATTCTGGGACGGTTTTTAGGAGAACTTTGAGTTTACCCGACGAAGCAGAAAATCTTGAACCATTTGCTTCTGTCAGTTTTGTTTTTGAAGAAAAAATTCTTCGTCATCCCGTTAAAGTCCTGTTAATTTACAGTGTTTTGTAATCTATCCTTTATCCGGTCGTTAAAAAGACACAGATACAGAATATTCGTGAGTTACTATGTTCCTGCGGTATGGAGAGTCATTGAATTTCAAAACAGATAAATTCACATAAGAAAATGACAGATTGAGCCTCTGAAAAAAATTGGTACACAATGAAAAAGCTCGATAAAAGTATTATCTCAATGGCTGTCCCTGTTGTTTTCGGAATGATGAGTCAGACAATGATTCAGGCATCGGATACTGTGATGGTCGGCTCTCTCGGCGAAGTATCCATTGCCGCAGCAGGTGTGGGCGGAATGACATATTTTACTGTGCTTGTTTTCATTATGAATGCATCCATAGGAGTTCAGACATTCACTTCCAGAAGATACGGCGCAGGAGATTTTCATGAACTTGGTGCAATCGCATCTACAAGTCTTCTTTTCGGAACACTCTTCGGTCTTCTGATTTCTGTTTTGGGATATTTCTCAAGCACATGGATTGTAAGTCTGCTTATTGAAAGACCCGAGGTGCTGAGTCAGGCATCTGAGTATATGCAGATGAGATTTCTCGGAACTGTTCCTTATGTGCTGATTTTTCTGCTCAGGGCCTATTTTGACGGACTCGGACTGACCTTCGTGGGAATGATTTCAGCAATCACTGCAATGCTGTTCAATATTTTTTTCAACTGGATTTTCATATTCGGAAATCTGGGTGTGCCTGCAATGGGAGTGAAAGGTGCAGGAATTGCATCCAGCCTTGCCGGAGTTCCGGCCCTTCTGGCATTCATTATTTTCTTTTTCAGAAAAGATATTCTGGGATACATAAAACTTTCCGGATTCATCTTTGATTCTGCATTTCTGAAGACAGCATCCACTCTGGGTTTTCCTTCGGCTGTGGACGGAGTTCTGACTCACAGTTCTTTTCTGATCTTCACTAAGATTGCAGGACTCATCAGTGTGACTTCAGTGGCAGGTGTGAATATTGTGCTCACAATCATGATGATATCGTTTATGCCTGGAATCGCATTCGGAATTGCAGGCACGACCCTGTTCGGACAGTCCGCCGGAGCGAAGAAATGGAACCGTGCGGAGATCAGTATCTACAGATCCGCAAATTATGCGCTTCTCATTATGGGCACAATGGGTCTGATTTTCATTATTATGTCCAGACAGATAATATCATTATTTACAGACAGTGCTGCAGTCATACTGGATACTGTTCCCTGCCTTTTTGTAATGGGACTGGCACAGGGAGCAGATGCCTATCATATGACATTCGGAGCAGCTCTCAGAAGCGCCGGTATGGTCAACTGGGTTCTGATTGTATATCTGATTGCATCTTATGCAGTCATGCTTCCGATTGCCTGGATTCTCGGCATATACTTTTCTCTCGGTTCCATCGGACTGTGGATCTCAGTTGCTGTCTGGCTCTATTTTCTAGGGATTGTTTTTTTCCTGAAATTCAGAAAGAAGGAATGGAAGGGAGTGAGTTTCTGATAATCAAAAACTGCAATTTTAAAAAATGAGAATCGGAAAAATTTGCATATTTTTCATTTCCTGATAATATAAAAATCTATTACTGGGACTTCCAATGCTGAAAATGACAGCGATGCGGCATAGCGTGGTTGCAAGTCTGAGCAATCACTCAGGAGTATTGAATGAAGAAAAATCGTATTTGGGTACTGATTATTTTGGCCGGATGTTCTGCCGGCGTGAAAATTCCGAAGAGTGCGGTTTCGGCTGAAATAAAGCCGGAATCTGCATACAAGTTTCTGAACCTTGCAAATGGAAAGTCTTTGGAAGTGAAGGGAATTTCTACAGAAAATGGTGCACTGGTGCAGCAGTCGGCTTATGTAGGCAGTGAAAGTCAGAGATGGACTCTTGAAAGGAAGGGCATTGATGAATATCGCCTCAAAAATGTTTTCTCAAAAAAATATCTTACAGAAGAGAATTCCGGAACACTGACTCAGCAGGACTCAAATCCTTCTCTTTCTCAAAACTGGAATTTTGTACCATTCGAAAATAATTACATAACGATAAAAAATGTTAAAAGTCAATTATATCTTTCAGGGAATTCTTCCGCAAAGGATAATCTGCCTTTTCAGCTTTTGAAAAGCGAAGAAAAGGAAATTCAATTTTGGAAAATGGAAACTGTTCCAGTTCAAAAACCTGTTGTCTTTAAAGTCCTTCTCATCATCAAGAAAAAAACTGATCTGAATCCTCCTTATGTTTCCAAACCATACCGTGCAGAAATGGATCAGGAATATATAAATGCAGCGAAGATTTCCTTTATGGAACACACTCCTTACTGGGTGGATAAACTGACTGAAGGCAGGATGAAATTGGAACCGGAGACTGTCGTTTCCGAGGAACCTCTGACCAGACTTGCACGATCAGTTAAAAAGGATGACGGATGGAAGGTTCCTTCTGCTGAAGATATGGAAGATGAAATCCGGAAATATGCAGTAAAAGGGAAGTATGATATAATATTTTTAAATTATTATATTGATTTGGATAAAGGTGGGGGAGGAACTGCCTATGGGACTCCTGACATCGCAAACAAGACAGGATTCGCTGTGGTAAACAGACTGTATACCGGTGAGCTTCTGAAAAAAACTGCAGGTGTTCATGATATGTGGATACACGAGGGAACTCACTGCATTGAAATGCATTATTTATATGACAGGGGATATAAATATGGAATACAGGGCGGAGCAGACGGAGGAGGCAGTCACGGATATCCGAATGACACTGTTCACGGATGGAGAGAATTTTATTATAATTATTTCAAAGGAACAGTTCCAGAGAACGGCGAACTGAGGGGACTCGGCGAAAGAGCCTGGGCCTATGGAAATATCAGAGACTGGGTGATCAACAGAAATACAAAAACGATGGAAGACATTCTCAGAAATGACAGCAGCTTTTCCGCCGACCTGAAAATACCCAAGAAAGACTGGAAAATCATTTCTGTTGACAGTGAAGAGATGAAAAATGAAAAAACTCCTGCAGTAAATGCAATCGATGAAAACCCTTACAGCTTCTGGCACACGGAGTGGTCCGGGGCTAAAAAACATCCTCATGAAATTATAATTGACCTCGGGAAAAAATGGAATATACAGGGAATAGGATATCTTCCCAGAAATGACGGATCGGTAAACGGGAATATAAAAAATTATGAAATATATATTTCTGATTCTCCATCCTCTTTCGGGTCTCCTGCAGCAAAAGGAATTTTTAATCCGGAAAAAAAATACAATACAGTAAAATTTCCATCGGTATCAGGGAGATATCTGAAACTGAGATCGCTTTCTGAGGTGAACGGCAGCCATTTTGCAAACATCGCCGAACTGGATACTTATAAAGACTGAAAATCTTTAGGGCACAGGCAAGATTTTTCCTAAAATTCAGAAAGAATGGAATGAATTTCTGATACATGATTCTGAATGATATTTCATTCAAAAATATCATTCAGTTTCCTTTTCTATTCATCCTTGAAAAAGGTCTCTTTTTCCGAAGAGAAATCTTCAGTATCTGCAGAAACGAAAAAATAAAAGTTTCTGATTTTTTATTCTTTACAGAAGGATATGATTTTTTCTGCATCCGGGCTGAGGTTTTTTTCGAGGATAGGATTGGGGGTTGTCATAGGTCATTTATTAGAGTTTTCTTTTAAGGTTTTCAAAACTTCTACAATGCCTGGCGGGCTGTAATTCAATTTCAGGACTTGACATTTATCCTCACTTCTCTGCCATTCTGTAAATCTCAAACGGCTTTCCTTTGAAGTGGATCAAAGACACCAGACAACTCTCCTGTATGAAATCATTTCCGTAATAAATCCGCTTGAAAAATGAGGCAGGTTCTCAAGCCTCAAAAGCAATAGTTTTGACACAAGAGAATCCTGTCCAGAAGATTCTTTTTGCTGTAGGACTTGACAATGTTTGGATGAATTCATCTATTGAAACTGTTATCAAAAGGAGAGCATTATGAGCAGTCTGTCTTCCGTATTTAAAAAGAAAGAGGAAATCCCTGCAAAGTTTTCAATGCCGAAACTGGAGCAGAGAGAATATCTGGTCAACGGTGAAATCAGAACCTGGAACGGTGATGTTCAGGAAATTCTTTC
>DAORDI010000001.1:0-1625 GCA_035345895.1 Leptospiraceae bacterium | reverse complement strand
ATCTGGTCAACGGTGAAATCAGAACCTGGAACGGTGATGTTCAGGAAATTCTTTCCCCGATCTGTTTTACTGAAGAGTCAGGATTAAAACAGGCTGTGATTGGATCTTATCCTCTTCTTGGGGAAAAAGAAGCTCTTGAAGTTCTCGAAAGTGCTTCCTTGGCATATGGAAATGGAAAGGGTCAATGGCCTTGTATGTCTGTGGAAGAAAGACTCAACTGCACTTCTGTCTTTGTCAAAAAGATGAAAGAGAAAAGAGAGGAAGTCGTCAATCTTCTGATGTGGGAAATAGGCAAGAACCTCGGCGATTCTCAGAAAGAATTCGACAGAACAGTGGAATACATCGAAGCAACGATTGAAGCAGTCAAACATCTGGACAGGGAGTCTTCACGATTTGTAATTGAACAGGGGATTTTCGCCCAGATCAGAAGAGCTCCTCTCGGCACTGTTCTCTGCATGGGACCGTTCAATTACCCTCTTAATGAAACTTTCACTACTTTAATACCTGCTTTAATTATGGGAAACACCATTGTTCTGAAACCTGCAAAATACGGGATACTTCTTCTCCGTCCTCTTCTGGAAGCATTCAGAGATGCTTTCCCGAAAGGTGTCGTGAATACAGTATACGGAGACGGACAGGTCATCATTTCTCCAATTATGGCTTCTGGAAAGGTGGATGTATTTGCATTCATCGGTTCTGCAGGTGTGGCAAACAGGGTGGAAAAACTTCATCCCAAGCCCAACCGTCTGAAGACAGTGTACGGTCTCGGAGCAAAAAATCCTGCAGTCATTCTGGAAGATGCGGACATTGACGCGACAGTGAAAGAATGTGTCGCAGGCTCTCTCACATTCAACGGACAGCGATGCACTGCTCTCAAGATCCTTTTTGTGCATAAAAAAATTGCAGACGAATTTATAAAAAAATTTACTGCTTCCGTAAATGCGCTGAAACTGGGGCTTCCCTGGGAAGAGGGTGTTATGATTACTCCTCTGCCTGAATCCGGAAAACCGGAACAGATGAAAAGTTATGTGGATGATGCAGTTTCAAAAGGTGCAAAAATAATGAATGAAGGCGGAGGGGAATATGCAGGAACGATATTCAGACCGGCAGTTCTTTATCCTGTTAATGAATCTATGATTCTGTACCGAAAGGAGCAGTTTGGTCCGGTTGTTCCAATTGTGCCTTTCGATGATATATCAGTGCCTATCCGTTACATTGAAGAGGCCGACGTCGGACAGCAGGCGAGCATTTTCGGAAAGGACTATGAGGCTGTTTCGAGACTTGTGGATACAATGGTCAATCAGGTCAGCAGAGTGAATATCAATACACAGTGTCAGAGAGGACCGGATACATTTCCGTTTACAGGAAGAAAGGATTCTGCAGAAGGAACCCTTTCCGTTACTGATGCGCTCAGAGTTTTCTCCATACGTACACTTGTATCAGCAAAGGAAACAGAAGTGAACAAGGAAATACTGAGAAAGATTACCAGATCAGGAAAGTCCAAGTTTCTTTCTACAGACTATCTGTTTTAATACAGTTCTGAACAGACCGATGATTCGGAAAATTTGAATAACTCACGTTACGCAAATACGATATGCTATCTAGATCCTGTAATTTTCAGAAAG